>JBAIXJ010000120.1:0-2835 GCA_037916645.1 Opitutales bacterium
TCGCCAAGCGCGTCGCCGCGGGCAAGCTGGACCCCGCCGACCGCGACGCCACGCTCGACCGGCTCGCTGCCGCACCCGACCTCGCCGACCTCGCCCCGGCTGGCCTCGTGATCGAGGCGGTGATCGAAGACGCGGCGACGAAGCAGGAGGTTTTCCAGCGGCTCGATCGCTGCTGCCGGCCGGAGACGATCCTGGCCAGCAACACCTCGTCCCTGATCGTCCTCGACCTGGCGATGGCGACGAACCGGCCGGACCGGGTCGTGGGGCTCCATTTTTTCAATCCGGTCCCGGTCATGAAGCTGGTCGAGGTCGTCCGGACGGTGCAGACCAGCGACGCCACGCACGAGGCCGTCTGGGATTTCGCCACATCCCTTGGGAAGGAACCGGTCGCGGCGCGCGACAGCTCCGGGTTCATCGTCAACCGACTGCTGGTGCCATACCTCTTGGATGCGATCCGCGCCGTCGAGGCCGGCGTCGCCTCGGTCGGCGACATTGATACGGGCATGCGGCTCGGCTGCGGTCACCCGATGGGCCCGTTCGTCCTGCTCGACTTCATCGGCCTCGACACGATCCAGTTCATCGCCGAGACGCTCTACCAGGAACATCGCGAGCCCCGCTTTGCACCACCGCCCTTGCTGAAGCGGCTCGTCCGGGCCGGGTTCTGCGGCAAGAAGACCGGCCGGGGGTTCTACGATCATTCCGGGAGCGAACCGAAAGTCGCGCCGCTGCGTTTTTGATCCACGCTGTTGAGAGGAGGCCGTGATGATTCCTGGTTGGGAGGCGGAGCTGAAGGGCGAATATCTGGACATGCTCCGCGAAACACGGAAGGCCAGCCCCCGTGATTTTGCGGTGCGGCTGGGCGTGTCGGAGTGCTGCGCCGTCTACTGGCTCACCGAGCTGGCGCGGCAGGGCCGGATTCGGATCACCGAGGTCGAGGTCGTCGGGGAGGGGCACGTCCCCTGCGCGGCGGAGTCGGCGCTGGCGTGTCAGCGGACAGCGACCTGCCCGGCGGCGGGACAAACGTTGCAGGCGGATCCGATGTCACAGGCCGCCTGACCGCGGCCGTCCAGCGAGAGGGAGGGCGCATGGGGCAGGATACGTTTGAAAACCGCGTTGCGCTGGTCACTGGGGGGACGAAAGGGATCGGGCGCGCGATTGCGCTGCATATGGCGGAGCACGGCGCGCGGGTGGCCTGCGTGTACGGTCACGACCATATCGCGGCGGAGCAATTCCGGAGAGAGAGCGACGACCGCGGCTACAAGGGGGACGTGTACCAGTGCGATGTGACGGAACCGGACCAGGTCGCCGCGACCGTGGCGCAGATCGCCGAGACATTCGGCAGCATTGACATCCTGGTCAACAATGCCGGCATCGCGGTGGACAAGACGGTCCTGAAAATGGAAGTCGCCGATTGGCACAAGGTCCTACGGACCAACCTTTCCAGTTGCTTTTACTTCTGTCACGCCGTGCTCCCGTATATGATCAAGCGGCTCTACGGCCGCATCGTGAACATCAGCTCGGTGATCGGCCTGTCCGGCAACTTCGGGCAAGCGAACTACGCAGCAGCCAAAGCGGGGCTGTTCGGGTTCACCAAGACCCTGGCGCTCGAGACGGCACGCAAGGGCATCACGGTGAACGCGATCGCTCCCGGGTTCGTCAAAACGGAGATGACGGACAAGATTCCGCCGGAGGTGCTGGAGAAGATCCTCGAGGAGATCCCGATGCGCCGCTTTGCCGAGCCGTACGAGATCTCCCGCGTGGCGGTCTTCTTGGCGCAGGAAGAGTCCGGGTACATCACAGGGCAGATCTACGGCATCAACGGCGGCCTCTACATGTAGGAGGACAGGCGTGGGCTTTCCCGCTATCGTCGTGCGCGAGACCGGGACGACCCGCCAGGCGGCGCTCGAATTGCTCGAGGATGACCAGCTTCCGCCCGGCGAGGTCACGATCGCGGTCGCGTTCTCCAGCCTGAACTACAAGGACGGGCTTGCCCTCACCGGCAAGGCGCCGATCATCCGGCACTATCCGATGGTGCCGGGCGTCGACCTGGCCGGGCGCGTCCTCGCCTCCGCGGCGCCCGGCGTTGCAGCCGGGGACGAGGTCCTTGTCACCGGCTGGGGCATCGGCGAGGAGCACTGGGGCGGGTTCGCCGCGAAGGCGCGCGTGCGCGGCGAGTGGATTATTCCACTGCCATCCAAAATGACGGCGCGCCAGGCGATGGGTTTCGGCACCGCCGGCTTCACGGCCATGCTGGCCCTGCAGAACCTCGAGGCGCACGGGATCGGACGTGAGCGAGAGGTGCTGGTGACCGGCGCCGGCGGCGGGGTGGGCGGCGTGGCCGTCGCGCTCCTCTCGCGGCTCGGCTATCGGGTCGCCGCCTCGACCGGGCGGCACGAACTGGACGGCTACTTGAAATCACTCGGCGCCGCCACTAGCCTGGAGCGGAGCGAACTGGCCGCCCCGTCGCGGCCGCTCCTGCGCGAGCGGTGGGGCGGTGTGGTGGACACGGTGGGCGGCCAGACGCTGGCGACCGCACTGGCGGGGCTGGCGTCATATGGCTGCGCCGTCGCCTGTGGCCTGGTCGGCGGCGCCGATCTCCCCGCCACCGTGTACCCATTCCTGTTGCGCGGAGTGGCATTGGTCGGGGCAGAATCGGCGCGGTGTCCGAAGCCGCGGCGCCTTGCCGCCTGGCAACGATTAGCAGACGCGTTCCCGGACGGATTGCCTGAGAACATGGTCGAGGAAATCCCGTTGGCCGACGTGCCTGCCAAAGCCGAGACGATCCTGGCCGGCCAAACGCGCGGGCGGGTGATCGTGCGTATTCCCGGTTCCGAT
>JBAIXJ010000121.1:0-1643 GCA_037916645.1 Opitutales bacterium
CGCCGTTGGCGGCTCGAGCGTTCGCGCCCCCTCGCCCGGCGGGCGCGATCCGCTCGACCCAGTCCACGTTCCCGACGTTCGCATAGGTGAGGCTGACGAACTGACCCGGGAACACGTTCTGCGTCAGCGCCGGATGGGCGCGGAAGGTCGTCCCCTGCACCTCGACGATCCCCGTCGCCCGGTTCACCGCCTGCACCGTCCCCGTGACGGTACCGGTCTGCTGGTAGGACCCGTTCATGAGCGCGTTCACGTTCCCCGATGGACGGATCCAGAGCACGCCGGCGTAGCGGGCGAACGGCACGCGCACGACCTCACCCGGGTTGAGCCGCGCCACCTGGCTCGGAACGCCGTTCAGGCGGATCTCGTTGTCGTTGGACTGGATCAGTACCCAGCCCTGGTTCGCCGCGACGCGCAGCACGCGACCGTTGATGACCCCGGCCTGGAAGGAGCGCCCGTTCGCGCCCGCGTACCGGCTGCCGTGGCCGTTGTCGATCCCGCCGCGGTACGCGCCACCGTTGTTGGCGAACCCGGCGCCGTTGTTCACGCCCGCGTACCCGCCGCCGTAACCGTTGCCGTAACCGTCGTTGATTCCGCCGCGGTACGCGCCACCGCCGTTGGCGAAGCCGGCGCCGTCGTTCGCTCCGGCATAGCCGGTGCCGTTGCCGATGGCGCCGCCGTTCGCCCCTGCGTACCCTGCGCCACCGTTGCCGCCCGCGTATCCGGCGCCGTTCCGGACGCCTGCGCCGATTCCGCTGCCGTTGAGCGATCCGACGGAGGCGCCGCCAGCTGCACCACCGCCGTACCCGGCACCGCCGTAGCCCGCGCCGTAGCCCGCGCCGCCGTTCGCGCCGTAGCCGCCGTCAGCGTTCCCCAGCGGTCCGCCGTTCCCGCCGACGGCACCCGCTCCACCGTTTCCGCCGCCGGCGGGTCCGCCGATCTGCGTCACCTGCCCGGCGGCCGTTCCTGCCCACAGCAGCGCCGCTGCGAGCGTGATGACTGCCTTCCGCATTGCACGCCTCCCGCCCGTCGTGGTTGGTCCAGCCGGCGGGCTTCCCGCCCCAAACGTGGCTGCCCCGAGCCGTGACCGCAATGGCGACGAAGATCGGATGAGGCACGAAACGACGGCGGGGCGACCTCGTGGAGAGGCCGCCCCGTCCAGAGTCGCGGAAGCTGGGTCTACTTTGTGCTCGAGCCGCTCTCCGAGCCCGCGCCGCTGCTGCCAGTCGAGCTCTCGCCGGCGCTGCTGCTCTTCTTGTGGTGCGCCGACTTCTTGTGATGCTTCTTCGTCGACTTCTTCGTGGTCTTCTTGGTCGTGGTCGAGGTCTCGCCGGCGCCGCCCGGGATGCCGGTGTTCGCCGCGCCCTGGTCCACCGCGCCGCCCTGCGCCGACGCGCCGCCGCCAGCGCCCGCGGACCCGCCCGCGCCGCCCTGCGCGAACGCCGGAGCCGCCGCCAGCGCGAAGAGCGCGGCCATCACAACAGTCAGTTTACGCATCGTCTGTTCTCCTCTCGGGAAAAGTCCCGCCGGTTCAGGAATAGGCAGCCATCGTGCCAGGGCCAACCTCCGCGCCCGGGAGGGCGTCCCGCAGCGGTGAATCCGGCGCAGCGCACGCCTCCGTCGTCGCGCCAGCGCGGCGCCGGCCT
>JBAIXJ010000122.1:0-3955 GCA_037916645.1 Opitutales bacterium
GCCTCGTACCAGGCGCGGAGTTCGGCGTCGGCGTGGCGCAGCCGCAGCGCCTCGGTGCGCGCCAGCCGCGCGAAGATCTTCACGCCGATGACCGGGTGGGCGTGGGACACTTCGTCGAACCGCGCCCGCGAGATCACGAACAGATCCACGGCGGTGGTGGCCATCGCATTGGCCGATCGCGTCCCGCGATCGAGAAAGGCCACCTCGCCGAAGTAATCGCCGCGTCCGCACGAAGCCAGATTGTGATAGTTGCCCTCGCCGACCGGCAGGAAGATGCGCACGGTCCCGCGGCGGATGAGGTACAAGTCGTCACCGGCGTCGCCCATCCGGAAGATCGTCTCGCCCGGGGCGTAGGATCGCTCGACGACGGTGGCGGCGAAGGGCCCGAAGGGGACATGCGTATGCTCGCTCGCGAAGTCCCGGAGCAGATCGAATTCCGCCAGGGTCAGCGCCGCCTCCCCGCCGGCCCGGTGCGGCAGGGCCTCGTTGAGGATTTGGTCCTCGGTCCATTGGAGCGCGTCGTCGAGCGTGTCGAACCGGCGGACGTTCCGCCTGGCCTGGGTCACCCCCACCTGGGCGAAGTAGGCGCGGAGGTCCTGCCCGGTCGGCAGGCTGGCCGGCAGGCGGCTGAAGACCAGGGTGCCGCCGCGTTCCTGGAGGATCGCCTCGAACTGCTGGAGCAGGTGGGCGGCCGTGTAGTCGACCGATTGCACCCGCCGCATGTCGAGGACGAGGAAGCGGCACTGCTTCAGATCCGGCTCGAGCTCGGTGAACAGCCGGTCCGTGGTCCCGAAGAACAGGCTGCCCTGCAGCTCACAGATCGTCGTCAGCGCGCCGTGCTGCTGGAGCACGGCCTGCTCGTCGGGCAGGCGGCGCTGGGTCGATGACATCTGGGCGCCCGTCACCTTGCGGCGGATCACCGAGCCGCGGATCTGTTCGCGGATGAAGAGGAGGATGGCGAGGGCGAGGCCGGCGCCAGCCGCGGCGATCAGGTCGGAGCTCACCGCCACGACCACCACCGCGCCGCTGACGCAGAAATCCAGCACGGTGGACCGCTGGCGCAAGAGCTGGAAGCTGCCCCAGTCGAACATGCGGAACGCCACGACGAAGAGGATGCCGGCCAGCGCGGCGATCGGCACCCAGGCGATCCAGTTGCCGAACAGGAGGAAGGCGGCCAGGACGAAGGCGCCCTCGAGCACGCCGGAGAGGCGCGTGCGGCCGCCGCTGTTCACGTTCACCAGGGTCGCGCCCATCATGCCCGAGCCGGCCATCCCGCCCAGGAGCGCCGAGGCGAGGTTCCCGGCGCCCTGCGCCATGAGCTCGCGGTTTGAGTGGTGCCGGCTGCGGGTGAGCGCATCGACGACCACGCAGGTCTTCAGCGTGTCGATCGACAGCAGCACGGACAGCGTGAGCGCCGGCATCAGCAGGGCGCCGAGATCGCCCCATCGCAGCGCGCCGAACGCCGACCAGTGGCCGGCGACGCCGGCGGCGAGCTCGCGCGGACTGCCGCCGACCGGCCCGAGCACCAGCGGATTGTGGTCAAGGTGCAGCAGCTCCGGCCGGATGAGGCCGAGGGCGAGATACGCGAGCACCCCGGCCAGCAGCCCCAGGATCGTCGCGGGCACGGCCCGGGTGATGCGGGGCGCCAGCAGCACCCCGCCGACGGTGATCGCGCCCACCGCGAGGGCGGGCCACTGCCAGAGCTGCGGGGAGACGACGCCGGTCGCGAGCGCAACGTCCTTGGGCCAGCCGAGGAACTTCGGCACCTGGCTCAGGAAGATCAGCACGCCGACGCCGCTCAGGTAGCCGGAGACCACGGGGTAGGGGATGTACTTGATCAGCCGCCCGCCGCCGACAAGGCCGTAGAGGAGCTGCAAGCAGCCGGACAGGAAGCCCACGAGGGAGACCAGCAGCACGATTCGCTCCGGCGCCACGGCGGCGCCCCCGCCCGCACTCCGGGCCAGCAGGGCGGTCACCAGCGCCGCGAGCACCGCCGCGGCCGGCGCGCTCGGCGTCGAGATGAGGCGCGGCGCCCCGCCGAGGACGGCGGCCACCAACCCCATCGCGACCGCCCCGAGCAGGCCGGTGCGCACACCCAGGCCGATGTATTCGGTCCCGAGCAGCGCGTAGACCGCCACGCCGTAGGCGATCGCCGAGGGCACGACGACCAGCATCGCCGCGAAGCCGCCCCAAACGTCGCCCATCGGGCCGGCGGGGCGGTGGAGCGGGGCGCTGGACGGGGTCGAGGACATGGGGATTGCCGGCTGGATGATTTGGAATCGCGTAGGGGCGCAGGCTTGCTGTGCCCCCCCCGGAATGGGCGCGACAAGATCGCGCCCCTACAAAGCTTCCTCCAGCCGCCGGACGATCGTCTTCAGGATCTGCACCCGGGCGAATTTCTTGTCGTTGCCCGCCACGAGCGTCCAGGGGGCGTACTCCGTGCTGCAGCGCGCCACCATGTCGTTCACCGCGACCCGGTAATCGGGCCATTTCTTCCGGTTCCGCCAGTCCTCGTCCGTGATCTTGTACTGCTTGTAGGCGACGGTCTGGCGCTCCTTGAACCGCCGGAGCTGTTCCTCCGTGCTGATGTGGATCCAGAATTTGTTCACCACGATGCCGAACTCGGCCAGCTGCTCCTCGAAGGCGTTGATCTCGTGGAAGGCGCGGCCCCATTCGTCGGCGCGCGCGAACCCCTCGACCCGTTCCACCAGGACCCGGCCGTACCACGAGCGGTCGAAGAGCGTCGTGAATCCGGCCCGCGGCAGGTGCCGCCAGAAGCGCCAGAGGTAGTGCTGGGCGCGCTCCTCGTCGGTCGGCGCCGCGATGCCCACGACCTGGTAGAGGCGCGGGTCCATCGCCTGGGTGACGCGGCGGATGGCGCTGCCCTTGCCGGCGGCGTCCCAGCCCTCGAAGACCATGACCATCGAGCGCTTCTTCCGGTTGGCCTCCCACATGAGGCGGGCCAGCCTGGCCTGTTGCTTGGCGAGCGCCTTCTGGTACTCCGCCTCGCTGAGGCGCTGGCTCAGATCGACGTGGTCGAGGATGGAGTCGGCGGAATTGCGCGCCGCCGGGACGGCCGGCGCGGGCGCGGCCCTGGGCGCCGGCGCCTTCGCGGCGGCCTTCGCCACCTCCTTCATCTTCTGCTGCATCGCCTTCAGCAGGATCGAGCCGACGGTGAATTCGCGGTAGTGGCGGTCCGTCGCCTCGACCAAGTGCCAGGGCGCGGCGGCCGAGTTGGTGCGGCGGATGGCGCGCTCGGAGACCTTGGTGAACTTGTTGTAGAGGCGGAAGTGCTTCCAGTCGGTCTCGGTGACGCGGCCCTCCTGCTCGAGGCGCTTGAGCGCCTTCTTCTGCTCCTTCTTCGGCAGGTGCAGCCAGAACTTCACGATCAGCGCGCGGTCGTCCGCCAGCGTCTTTTCCAGCGCGGTGATCCGCTCGAGGGCGGCGTCGAACTCGCTGCCCTTGATCTCGCCGTAGACGCGCCGGACGATCGGCTCGCTGTACCAGGACCCGAAGAAGATGCCGATGCGGCCGCGGGCCGGCAGGGCCCGCCAGAACCGCCAGAACGGCGGCCGCTCGCGCTCCTCGTCGCTCGCCCCCCAGAAGGCGTGGGTGGCGACGCCGCGGGGGTCCAGCCACTCGTTGAGCCGGTGCACGACCTCGCCCTTGCCCGCGCCGTCCGCGCCGGAGATGATGACGAGCACGGGAAACTTCTGGCTGCGCAGGGCGAAGTGGGTGTTGAGCAGTTGCGCGCGCAGCTTGGGCAGCGCGGCGGCGTATTTCTCCTTGCTGAGGGTGCGCCCCAATTCGGCGGCTTCAAACATGGCGGGCTCCTTTCCGGAGATGGGATGATCGGCTCCCGCCCTGAAGCCCGAGGGGGTAGCGGCAGCCAGGGCGGCTGGAATGTTCCCCACCATGGCGCCCGCCACTTGGAAGTCAGCAGAAATTGCGGGCG
>JBAIXJ010000123.1:0-1832 GCA_037916645.1 Opitutales bacterium
GCTACGGCAGCAGCGTGTCCGTGGAGAAGGTGATCTCCTGTGGCGGGGACGCGAATCCGCCTTTGACGCCCTTGGTGAGGGCGGGCATCAGGACCGTGTCGCGGAAGCGCGCCCAACTCGCCTCGGAATCGTGGACGGCCACGATCGTCCACCCTCCCTTCGAGGGACCGGCGGCGTGATAGATCTGGCCGGCGGGCAGTTGGGCGCGGTTGGGATGCACCGCCGCAATCGAAGCTTCGTATTGCGCCTTGGTGCCGCCGGGGAAGTGATGGACGACGACGTAGCCTTTCTTCATGGGGTGAGACAACTGCGGTGATTGGGGACTTGATTCCCTTTTGGTCCGCCTGCGCGGGTCATCGGGGGGTTGGGGGAACTCGACTGGCTACCATACACCAAGTCTGCGCCCGTGGCGCCTCGTCGTCCGTTTTTGCCGGTGACGCCGCCGCGGGCGCGGCGCCGGGTTCTGGGTTCAATGCCGGGTTGGGCCGGTCAACCTGGACTCCGAGGGTGCAGATCAACGACTTTCGACTCGGGTTTGGCGTCGTAGCAGCCGAGGTAACGAGGCTGGATCAAAAAAACGGAATGCCGACCAGCCTCCTTACGTCGGCTGCTACGACGTCCGACTGGGCCGCGCCGTCCTGAAGGGACTCGCGCCCCGGCGGTGTCTCACCCTGCGGGCAGGCTCAGGATGAAAGCGCACCTCTTCCTTCTGCTGCTCGCGGTCCCGGCCGCGGCATTTGGCCAGCGGCTGACGCAGGCGGAGGCGCTGCAATTCATCAACGACGTCGCCCAGGAGTCCGACCGCGTGATGCCGGTCGCGGCCACGGGCTCGATGTATCCGTTCCTGGACGAAAACTGCCTGACCCTGGTGCGCCGGGTGCCGGAGGCGGACATCCAGGACGGCGACATCGTCATCTACGAGCGCGACGGCAAGCTGATCGGCCACCGGGTCGTCCGGCTGCGGGGGCGGCGGATCATCGTGCAGGGGGATCACAACCGGTTTGAGGACAATCCCGTCGCCCCGGAAGAGATCCGCGCGGTGGTCGTGGCCATGGCGTCCTTCGATCCCAAGTCGGAGCCGGTGCCGATCGATCTGATCGGCTTCGAGGCCACCAACCGGGAATTGCAGGAATTGCCGGTCGCGCCGCCGTTCACCCTGTCCGAGGCCTGGCGGGCGGTGCAGGCGCGGCTCGCGTCCGGGGAGAAGGCCATCACCGTCAGCACGACGGGCGACAACGTCCGGCGCTCCGAGCAATGCATCCTGGTGGTGCGGAAGAATCCAGGCACCATCCGGGTGGGCGACATGGTGACGCTGAAGCTCTCGCTGCTGAGCCGCTTCGTCCGCATGTTCCAGACGCAGAAGGATTCAACGGCACGCCGGGTGGCGGCGATCGGCGACACCACCGTGACCGTCTACCGGGAGGGCCGGCCCGACGACCAGGCCGTCGTGCCCCGGAGCCAGATCCAAGGACTCGTCCTGGGCTGCGTGTTCTTCGCGGGCCGGGACACGGATCCGGGGGAGAGTTTGTATCTCGAATGAGGCGTCGGCGAGGGCGGGCCCGGAGTCTTGGGTTTTGGGTCCTGAGTCTTGGGTTGGGGGCGGACGCACGGGTTCTGGGTCTTGGGTTTTGAGTCTTGGGTTGGGGGACTCAACGCAGGGTTCTGGTGCGCTATGGGGCGGGCTTACCTGTCCGCCATAGCCCAGAGCTTGTCATATGGGCGACGGCGGAACGCACGCCTGTTTCGAATTCGAGCCCGGCGGGGGTAAACCCCGCCCCACAATTGATGATGTCGCCCCCTCAACCCAAGACTCAGGACCCTCAACCCAAGAC
>JBAIXJ010000124.1:0-1907 GCA_037916645.1 Opitutales bacterium
CCCTCAGTCCGTGTCCGGCGCCGTGTGGGCCCAGGCGGGCGGCGGGCCGGGGCGGAATTCCGAGTGGCGGATCTTGCCGCCGACAAAGCCCAGGAATCCTCCGAGTCCCAGCGCGATCAACGCCGCCGCCGCCGTCAGCGGCAGCGCCCAGCGGTGGAGCCGCGGATACCGCCACAGGCCCGCCAGCGCCGCCGCCGCCAACGCCGCGGCGATGCTGTCGGCCCCGAGCACGTAGTCCGCCAGATGCGCGTGCCAGTTGAGCCATTTCTGGGCCGTCGCGTCCGACATCGAGTAGACGCGGTCGTAGCCGGCCTCGCCGTAATGCGCCACCAGCCAGGCGGACAGGGCGGTCAGCGCAATCAGCACCAAGGCCACGCCCTGACCGCCGCGACTGCGCGCCGCCAGCGCGACGGCCAGGCAAAAAACACCCGCGGCCAATCCGTAGATCGGCAGCGGGTTGAGGAGCACGTGGACGTATTCCGGCTGCCGGAGGCCGGCGATAAACTCCGTCCACAGGGACTGCATTGAAGCGCGCGCGTTACTTCACAATCTCGATGTTCTCGAGCAGATTGATGCCGTCCCGGGACTCGAACTTGCCCTTCACCGTGACCGTCTTGGCCGCATAATCCGCCAGCATGTCGTTGGCGGGCTTGTGCTGGCCGAGCAGCAGGTAGACCTTGCCGTCCGCGGTCTTCAGGCCGACGGGCAGGCCGCTCGAGATGCACATCTTGGCGCAATCGGCGTGCTTTTCCCCGCTGGCGCCGTGATCGAGATAGCAGGCCATGTCGAGGACCTCGCCGGTGACCGTGATCTGGCTGCCGCCCTTGGCCATGCCCATGTGTTCGTCGGACATCTTCATGCCACCCATGTCGCCCGAATCGGCGGCATGTGCGGCGAGCGGCAGGACGGCAAACGCCGCGCCGGCGGCGAGCAGAGCGAGGACTTTGGACAGGAGACTGAGGTGCTTCATGATGGATTGGGATTGAGGTTACAGTAATGCGATGCGGAAAGGGATGGCTCCCGCGGTTTTGACCGATGGCGAAACATTCCCCACTTGATGGGAGAAATCAAACGGCCGCGGTATTCCCACGGATCAATCCAGGATCGACAGCCGCAGCCCGGTCGACCGGCGCTCCGGCGGTGGCGGCCCGCGCCGGTCGGTACGGGCAGGTTTGTCACGTATTACGTTACAAACGCTGCAAAGCGGTCGCGTTTGACCGGAGGCAATGCCGACGAACGCAGACGATGGTGCGACGCCATCCGGCGACCGGACCGTGTCGGGCGGCATCGCAGGCGTCATGAGCTCGGTACCGCGATCGCGGCCCCGGCGGTCCCGGGCGGCTGTGGCGGCAGGCGGCGCTGGCGCCAGACGTAGAAGATGGCCGGGTAGACGAGCAGCTCCATCAGCGTCGAGGTGATCACTCCGCCGACCATCGGCGCGGCGATGCGCTTCATGACGTCGGCCCCCGCGCCGTGGCTCCACAGGATGGGCAGCAGGCCGGCGATGATGACGGCCGCCGTCATCGCCTTGGGCCGGACGCGCTTGACCGCGCCGTGGTAGATGGCGTCGCGCAGGTCCGCGGGCGCCCGCAGGCGCCCGGCCCGCTGCCACTCCGCGTGCGCCAGGTCGAGATAGAGCAGCATCACCACGCCGGTCTCGGCGTCGAGGCCGGCCAGGGCGATGATGCCGACCCACACCGCGACGCTCAGGTTGTAGCCCGAAAGGTCGAGCATCCAGAACGCGCCGACGAGCGAGAACGGCACCGCAAGGAGCACGATGGCGGTTTTGGTGAACGACTGGGTGTTGAGATAGATGATGAGCAGGATGATCAGCAGGGTGAGGGGGATCACGATCAGCAGGCGCTGGCGGGCGCGCTGCATGTACTCGTATTGCCCGCTCCAGATGA
>JBAIXJ010000125.1:0-3818 GCA_037916645.1 Opitutales bacterium
CTCGCGGAGGAGCGGCTCCGGGCGGGCGGCGCGCAGGTGCACTGGGCGGTCGATGCCGAGGCGGCGTGCCGGCGGGTGCTCGCCATCATGCAGGCCCGCGGGGCCACGCGGATGGTGAAGGCCAAGACCATGGTAAGCGAGGAGATCGAACTCGCCCATTTTCTGGAACAACACGGCATCGAGTGCCTCGAGACCGACTTGGGGGAGTTCATCGTCCAGATCGACCACGACCACCCCAGCCACATCGTGCGGCCGATCATCCACAAGAACCGCCGCGAGATCGCCAGCAGCTTTGAGCGCGAGGGCCTCGGCGCCTACAACGACGATCCCGAGGTCATCACCCGGCGCGCCCGGGAGTTCATGCGGAAGAAGTACCTGGCGGCCGATGTCGGCCTGACCGGCGCCAACTTCGTCGTGGCCGAGAGCGGCCGGATCGTGGTCGTGACCAACGAGGGCAACTCGCGCTTCAGCCTCGCGGCGCCGCGCTGCCACATCGCCCTCGTGGGCATCGAGAAGATCCTGCCCCGCGACCGCGACCTCGCGCTGCTCCTCAATCTGCTGGCCCGCTCCGCGACGGCGCAGCAGCTCTCCGTCTACACCGAATTCATCCACGGCCCCCGCGCCCCGGGCCAGCCGGACGGGCCGGAGGAGATGCATATCATCTTCGTCGACAACGGCCGCACGGAGGTGCTGGCCGGCGAGTGCCGGGAGATCCTGCGGTGCATCCGCTGCGGGGCGTGCATGAACGTGTGCCCGGTCTACCGCCAGGTCAGCGGCCACGCCTACCGCGCCGTCTATCCCGGCCCGGTGGGCGCGGTCCTTTCGCCGCTGCTGGCGGGCGAGCGGTTTCTCGAGCTGGCCGACCTGCCCAAGGCCTCGAGCCTGTGCGGCGCGTGCAACGAGGTGTGCCCGGTCAACATTCCGATCCCGGACCTGCTGCTGCGGCTGCGGGACAAGGGCAAGCGCGAGGGCGCGGCGTCGCCCGGCCTGCCGCCGATGGGCCCGTGGGCGCTGCTGGCGTCGCAGCCGGCCGCCTGGAAGGCGGCGTTGGTCGGCGGCCGCATGCTCAACGTCTATCCGGCGCGTCTCATTCCGGTGCCCGCGATCCAGGCGTGGACCTCGCGGCGCACGCTGCCGCCGTGGCGGGGCGGCCAGTTCCGGAAATGGTGGAGGGCGCACAAGAAGTAGCGCCGATCTCCGGCCGGCGCCAGGCCTCTGGCTGAGCGCGGATCGGCCCCTCGGCATGCTCTTTCCGCATGGCTGTCGCTGAACCCAACCCCGCTCCGCGCTTCGAGCCCTTCATCCCCCCCGGCGCGGTGATGCGCGAGTTCACCCTGCGCGCCGTGCTCACCGGCACGGTCCTCGGGGTGGTCTTCGGGGCGTCGTCGCTGTACCTCGTGCTCAAGGTCGGCCTGACGGTGAGCGCCTCGATCCCCGTGGCCGTCATCTCGCTCGCGCTGTTCCGCGGGCTGTCGAAGCTCGGGGTGCGGGACGCGACGATCCTGGAGAACAACATCTCGCAAACCGCGGGTTCGGCGGGCGAGTCGATCGCCTTCGGCATCGGCGTCACCATGCCGGCGATCCTCATCCTCGGGTTCGACCTCGAGCTGACGCGCGTGATGCTGGTGGCGGTGCTGGGCGGACTCCTCGGCATCCTGATGATGATTCCGCTGCGCCGCGCGCTGATCGTGAAGGAGCACGGCGTGTTGAAATACCCCGAGGGCACGGCCTGCGCGGCAGTGCTCCGCGCCGGGGCCAACCCCGCCGACCGCGCCGCGGCCTCGCCCTCGGCGCAGGCGGAGATGCGCGCCGCCGAGGCCGCCGGGCTGGGCAAGTCCCTCGGAGCGCATGCGATTTTCACCGGATTCGGAATCGGCCTGGCGTACAAGACGCTGAACGTCGCCCTCCGCGCCTGGAAGGACATCCCGGAGAAAGTCTTCGGGGCGCCGTTCAAGGCCGGCTCCATCAGCGCCGAAATCTCGCCGGAGCTCCTCGGGGTCGGCTACATCATCGGCCCCTACATCGGCGGGCTGATGGCGGGCGGCGGCGTGCTTTCGTACCTGGTGCTGATTCCCCTGATCAAGTTCTTCGGGGAGGGGCTGACCGGGCCGCTGGCGCCGGGCACGATTCCCATCTCGGCGATGAGCCCGGGCGACATTCGCGAAGCCTACGTGCTCTACATCGGCGCCGGCGCCGTGGCGGGCGGCGGCATCATCAGCCTGCTCCAGGCGCTGCCCACGATCTGGCACGGCCTCCGGGGCGGCCTGCGGAACCTCGGCGCCGTGGGCCGGGGCGCCGCCGGCGGGGGCGAGGTCCGCACCGACCGCGACCTGCCGCTGAAATTCGTCGGCATCGGCATCTTTGTGCTCCTGGCTGCGATCGTGGCGGCCCCCGGGCTGCACATGAATCTGCTCGGGGCGCTGCTCATCGTGCTGTTCGGCTTCCTGTTCGTCACCGTGTCCTCCCGGCTGACCGGCGAGATCGGCTCCACCTCGAACCCGATCTCGGGCATGACGGTGGCGACGCTGCTGCTCACCTGCCTCATCTTCCTGGTCGTCGGCTGGACCGGCGGCACCTACTACGTCACGGCGCTTTCGGTCGGCGGCATCGTGTGCATCGCTTCGTCCAACGGCGGCACCACGTCGCAGGACCTGAAGACCGGCCACCTCCTCGGGTCGACGCCGCGCCTGCAGCAGCTCGCGATCCTGGCTGGCGCCCTGGCGTCGGCGGTCGTCCTCGGGCCGATTCTGCTCACCCTGAACAACGCGGCGACCGTCTACGTGCCCGCGGCGCAGGTGGCGCCCGGCGGCCTGCACACGGACGTGACGCTGCTCTCGCACCGCGAGGCGCTGCACGGGCCCCAGGCGCAGGCGGACGCCGGCACCTATTTCACCTGGCACAAGACCGACCTCGCGGGCGGACCGCCGGGCAAGTACCTCGTCAACGAACGCGGCGACGCGGTCTGGCTGGTCGACCCCGGGATCAACGGCACGCACGACACTCGGCCCGACGGCTCCGTCGTGCGGAAGTTCGACGCGCCCAAGGCGACGCTGATGTCCTACATCATCAAGGGCATTCTCGACCGGAAGCTGCCGTGGGCGCTGGTACTGCTGGGGGTGGCCATCGCAATCACGCTGCAGATGTCGTTCGTGCCGGCGCTGGCCTTTGCCGTGGGCGTGTACCTGCCGCTCTCGTCGTCGTCGCCCATCTTCATCGGCGGCATGATCCGCTGGCTCGTGGACCGCCAGCTCCGCCGGCAGCCGGCGTGCGCGCGGATGACGCCGGAGGAGTTCAACGCCGAGAGCGACAAGAGTCCCGGCGTGCTGCTCGCCTCGGGTTACATTGCGGGCGGAGCCATCGCGGGCATCGTAATCGCGATCACGCAGGGCATCCTCACGGGTTTTGATTCCGCCATCGCGCGATGGGAAACGGCGTACAACCCCTTCTACGCCGGGCCCTACTCCGACCTCCTGGCGCTGATTCCGTTCGCCCTCCTGACCGGCTTCCTCTACCTTGTCGCCCGCGAGAAACTGCTCGCGCCGAGACGGCAGAGGTCGGAAACCCAAGCGTAACCACAGATGGCACGGATGGGCACGGATGTGTTTTTGGTGGCTGGTTCGTGGAGGTTCCTTTGCACGTGCGGAGCCATCCGTGCTGATCCGTGTAATCCGTGGTAAACTTCTTCATCCGCCATGAATGACGATCGTGAAATCATCCTCAGCCGGGTGCGCGGCGCGCTGGCGCCCCTCGCCAAACGCGCGGCGTATCCCGCCTACCCGGACGATGTGGCGGTGATGCGGACGCTGGAGCAGGGAGGG
>JBAIXJ010000126.1:0-8076 GCA_037916645.1 Opitutales bacterium
CGCCACCGAGATCGAACGGGTGATCGAGACCTCCCTGGAACCGCGCGCCTTCGTCACCACGCATCTCGAGTCGGCCTCCGACCACGAGGCGTTGCATCCCGAGGAAAGCGCCGGGCAGGCCGAAGACCAATCCTAGGCGAGACGGCGGCGGGATTCGTCCAGTCCGAGGCGCCGCCCGCTCAGGGGCCGGACTCGATCTTGACCGTCTGGGTCCCGGCGTGGAGCGCGACGCTGCGGCCCTGCCAGAGGAATTCTCCGGTGAGCGACGGCGGCAGCGTGATCTCGCCTTCGATCCCCTGCCCGGCGCGCCGGAGCGAAACCCGGATGTTGCCGGCGGGATGCGGCACGGTGCCTTCGACCCGTTTCAGATAGCCCAAATGCGGCTCGATGCGCACGGTCTTGAAGCCCGGCGACGCCGGCTCGATGCCGCAGACGGTCGCCAAAAACTCATACAAGGGCGAGGCGCTCCAGGCATGGCAGTCGCTGCGGGTGGGATCGGGCCGCTCGGCGAAGGTCGTGAGTCCGCGGGCCAGCATTTCATGCCATGGCTGCAACATAGACACGTATTGATCGCCCAAGCCCGCGGCCTTCATCGCCCGCAGCAGATAGAACCGGAAATACTGGGTGCACGGGATGAGCCGCTGGTCGGATACCGTCCGCTCGATCAGGGCCTGCGCCTCCCGGCCGGTCACGCAACCCGCGAGCACCGCCAGCACATTGGCATGCTGGCTGTAGACCTTGCGGTCGGGCGTGTCGGCAATCAGCTGCCGGGATTCATCCCAGCAGAGCTTCCGCGTCGCCGCCCGGAGGCTCTGCGCCAGCTCCCGGTAGTGTCCGGCCATTGTCGGCCGGTCGAACGCCGCGAAAAGGTCCGCCGCGTCGTCGAGCGCGCACACCAGCTGGAGCGTGATGATCGAGGAGCCGCCCTCGGCCGCGCCGTCCGGCTGGCCGCCGTAGTGCTTGGCGTTGTCCCACGGCCACGCGTCGGGCCAGTCGACGAAACTCCAGTACGGCAGGCCGCCCAGCATGCCGGTCGCGGGGTCGACGTGCCGCTCGAACCAGTCGAGCACCGTCTGGATCCCCATCAGGCGGCTGCGGACAAACGCCGGATCCTCCCGGTGCATCCAGTAGTCGCGCACCATGTCGACCCAGAAGAGCGAGAACGGCGATATGACCTGCGGCGATGAGGTCGGCACCCGGCTCTGGGTCAGCCCCTCGGGAATCCGCGAGTCGTCAAACAACTGGATCGCGTTCCGCATCAGCCGGTCGTCGCCCGCCACGTAAAGGGACACGAGCGCCTGGAGGCGGGTGTCGCCGACGTACTGCATCTGCTCGTAATAGGGACAGTCGAAGTACGTCTCGTAGGCGCAGAGGCGCGCCGTGCGCCAGCCGACCGTCCAGAGGTCGGACAGCCGCGGGTCATCGCAGGAAAAGGCGCCGCGCTCGCGCAGCGGGTAGCCCGTGAAGTTGCCCAGCAAATCGTGCACCGTGAGCGGCTCGGCTGCGGTTTCGACGGTCATCTCGAGGTAGCGGTAGGTCCGGAACCACAGGGTGCTGAAGGTCCGGTCGGCGCCGCCGTCGGGGAGAAAGAGGTCGCTCTCGCCGGCGATCGTCCGGCCGGCGACGTCGTTGCGGTTGCCCTTTTCGCCCTTCGCGTCGGTCAGCGCCTCGGCGTAGATCAGCCGCACCGAACTGCCGCGGCCGCCGCTGACGCGGAGCTGCGGATAGGCGTTGGTCTCGAACGACTGGTCGAACAGGATCGTCGCCTTGGTGTGGGCCGGCACGACCAGGGGCGCGCGTCCGGCCAGGAATGCGGCATCCACGGCGATGCCCTCCGCGCGCCGGACGGCGGCGAGCCGCTGCGGCTGCTCCTCCATGAGGGGGATGGCCCGCGGGACCAGCCACCACGTGACATCCGTTCCCGCGCCGTGGGGGAATCCCTCGGCGATCAGCTGCGCCGGCTGCCATTTCGCGTCGTCAAAGCCGGTTTCCTGCCAGCCCCAGGGATAGGCCGCGCCGTCGATCCGTTCGCCCGGGCCCACGACCATGAAGGTGTTGAGGAGCGGGCGCGGCGCCACGTCCTCCGGCGCATAGGCGGGATCCTGGATCACCTTCCAGGTGCGGTCGGTGTTCACCGCCTGCTCCGCCGCCGTGTCGCCGGCCACGATCAGGCCCGTGCGCAGGCTGATCTGGGCCGCCGGTTTCAGGAGGCCGAAGTTCCAGACCACCGCGGCGATGACGTTCTTCCCCGCCCGGAGCCACGGCGCGAGGTCGACCGTTTCGAACCGCCAGTGGAGCAGGTCGCCGCGCGCCGGTCCGAAACAGACCGAGGTGCCGTTGACGAACAGCCGGTACCGGTTGTCCGCCGAGACGTGGATCACAAAGTGCGCCGGCCGTTCGGCGAGGTCGAAGGTCTTGCGGAAATGGAAGACGCCGTAATCGCAGGCCGGCGCCGTCGGGTGCGTGATCCACGAGGCGGGCCAGGCTTGGTTCAGCAGGCTGGGGTTGATGCGTGGAGTGGTGTCAGCCGCCGGCAGCGGGGAAAGGCCGGCCAGCAACAGGGCGAGAACGATCAGGCGTTTCATGGGCGGGGATTCCAATCGTTACCGGCCCAACCCTCCCAAGGCAACCTGCAGATCAACCCTCATTTCCGAAGCCCCGTCCTGTGCGGGGGCGGCCGGTGCCAACTCGGGGATACAGCCCCGGTCAAATGTGCCGATCATCGTTGTTGATCCCCTGTCTCACCATGAAGCGTACCCTCGCCCGCGGTCTCCGTCGATCGATGTTGCTTCTCCTGGCGGCGGCCTGCGCCCATGGCGCACCGCCGAAGATCGGCGTGCTCCTGAAATCCAAATCCTCGTTTTGGAGCGTGGTCGAAAAAGGCGCCGTGGAAGCCGGCACCGCCTTGGGCGCGGACGTCGTGGTCAAGGCGCCGTTGTCCGAGTCGGACATCGGCGTGCAGATCCAGCTGCTCAATGGCCTGGTCCGCCTTGGGGTCCAGGCGCTCGTCATCGCCCCCGACCACAAGGATGCGCTGGCCGCGCCGGTGGCGGAGGCGGCGGCGAAGGGGATCAAGATCGTGGTCATCGATTCGGCGCTCGCCGGCGATGCCGCCCGGGTCTTCATTGGCACCGACCAGCGCAAGGCGGGCGAAGCCGCGGGCGCGCTCCTGGCCCGGCTGGTCAAGGACGGCGACGACGTCGTTCTGCTGAAGCACAACCAAACCGGCGGCGCCACCGAGCAGCGCGAGCTTGGCGCCACCGAAATCCTGCGCGGCGCGCTGCCCCACTCGGCGATTCACGGCGATATCTACGCCGGCAGCGAAGCGGGCATGGAAATGCAGAAAGCCCAGCTCGTCATCGAAAAATACCCCCGCGCCAAGGGCATCCTGTCGTCCGGCACGCCCGGCACCATGGCCATGCTCAAGGTCCTCGCGGCCCGGGGCCTCGCGGGCAAAATCCCGTTCATCGGCTTCGGCTACAACCTGAATCCCGAGGTCGCCGCCGCCCTCGACAGCGGCGCGCTGCAGGGCTGGATCGCCCAGCTGCCGAAGGACGTCGGCTACAAGGGCGTGGAGGCGGCTCTGGCCCTGGCCAAGGGCGGGACCTGCCCACCGACGATCACCATCGATTTCATCGTCATCACCAGGGACAACCTCCAGGAGCCCAAGGTCCAGGCCCTGTTGAAGCTCTAGGCGGGGCTGGTCGCCGAGACCGGCGGCTCAGCCGGACGTCAATGCCAAGTCCGCGCGCTTCACGTCCTTCACCGGCCAGCGGGTGACGGTGAGGCCCTTGGCGGCGCGGTGGCTCACCGGCACGCGCGTCAGGTCGAAATCGAATTCGCGGACGCGCGCCCGGCTGCGGCCGTCGAGCGAGATGTGCAGTGTCTTCGCCAGGGCCTTCTCGTTCGGGCTGACCTCGAGGTACACGACCTTCGAGCCGGGAGTCCTCACCAGCGGGTAGAGCTTGTCGCGCGTCACGCCGCCGATCTGGAACTTCTTCGCGAACGCCTTCCCGGTGGCCTTGTCCTGGTAGACCATGGTGTAGACGTTCTTGTCGCCGTCCTTGGGGAACACGGCGCAGTGCAGGATGCCGGGGCCCATGAAGACCTTGTCCCCCACCCGCGCGACCTTCATCGAGCCGTCGCCCATGATGGCGAGCGCGTCGTCGAGCACGCTGCACTCGGCCACGAACTCGTGGTTGCGCCAGTTGAGGCCGACGAAGCCCTCCTCGCGGTTGACGTAAAGGCGCTGGTTGGCCGACACGACCTCGGCCGCGCTGATCTGCTCCAGCTCGTCGTACTGCGTGCGGCGCTTGCGGCCCTTGCCGTACTTTTCGGCGAGGCCCTCAAACCACCGGATCGCGTAGGGCGTGAGGTTCTTCAGGTCGTGCTTCACCAGCTTGATCCCCTCCTCGATCTTCGCGATCTGCTCGTCGGCCTGGAACCGGTTGTAGGCCGAGATGCGCTTGATCTTGATCTCCGTCAGCCGCACCACGTCGTCGTCCGTCACCGGGCGGCGGAGCTGCTTGAGGAACGGCTGGAGCCCCTCGCGGATCTCGGCCAGCACGCTCTCCCAGGTCCGCGACTTCTCGATGCGCCGGTAGATGCGCTCCTCGATGAAGATGCGCTCGAGCGAGTCCCAGTGCCACTGCTGCTCGAGCTCGCCGAGCTTGATCTCGAGTTCCTGCTTCAGCAGCGCCCGGGTCTGGTTCACGCTGCGCTTGAGCAGCTCGCGGACGCCAAGGAACACCGGCTTGTCGTCCTCGATCACGCAGGCGGCGGGCGAGAGCGTGACCTGGCAGTCGGTGAAGACGTAGAGCTGCTGGATGACCTGCTCCGGCTCGCTGCCCTGGGGGAGCTGGATCAGGATCTCGACCGCGTCGGCGGTGTTGTCGTCCACCCGCCGGACCTTGAGCTTGCCCTTGGCGTTGGCGGCGAGGATCGAGTCGATCAGCGAGCTGGTGGTCGTGCCGTAGGGGATCTCGGTGATGGCGAGCACGTACTTGCTGCGCGCCTCGATCCGGGCGCGGACCCGCACCTTGCCGCCGCGCTCGCCGTCGTTGTACGCGGAGAAATCGGCGATCCCCCCGGTGGGAAAATCGGGGTAGATCCGGAACGTCTTTCCCTGGAGATGATTGACCGCGGCGCGGCAGAGGTCGTTGAAGTTGTGCGGCAGGATCTTCGTCGCGAGGCCGACCGCGATGCCCTCGGCGCCCTCGGCCAGCACGAGCGGGAATTTCACCGGCAGCGTGACGGGCTCGCGGCTGCGCCCGTCGTAGCTGAGCTGCCACACCGTGGTCTTGGGGCTGAAGGCGACCTCGCGCGCGAACGGCGTGAGGCGCGCCTCGATGTAGCGCGCCGCGGCCGCCCCGTCGCCCGTGAAAAGGTTGCCGAAGTTGCCCTGCGGCTCGATCAGGAGGCCGCGCTGGGCCATGCCGACGAGCGCCGCCTCGATGGAGGCGTCGCCGTGCGGGTGGTAGCGCATGCAGGCGCCGACGATGTTGGCGACCTTGTGGAACCGGCCGTCGTCCATCTCCCAAAGGGTGTGCAGCAGGCGGCGTTGGACGGGCTTCAGGCCGTCGGCGAGGTGCGGCACCGCGCGGTCGAGGATTACGTAGCTGGCGTAGTCGAGGAACCAGTTGCGGTAATGGTGCGCGAGCGGGGCCGCGGCGCCGTTCTTCGGTTTTGAGTTTTGGGTCTTGGGTTTTGGGTTGGGTGCGACGCGCGGGGAATTGCCGGCGTCGTTCGCGGCGGCTGGCGCGGGACCCTTCTTGGTACTGGAAACTTGGGACTTGCCACTTGGCCGCTCGGCGGGGCCCTCGAGCGGGAGTTCGATCTGCTTCGTGTCTTTCTTGCGTTTGGCCATGATTAAATGGGGCTCAGGTCCCGGCAGCGGGCGCCAGCCGGCGCAGCAGCCGCAGCGCCGTTTCAATGCCGGAGTCCCGGCCGGCGCGCAGTTCATCCAGCTGGTAGTTGATGGGGGCGTTCGGCGCCACGCCCGCGCCCTCGAGCCGCCGCCCATCCGGCGTCTGGTAGTCGCGGATGCTCACGCTCAGCCGCCCGCCGCCGGGCAGGTCGCCCAGGTAGGCGTTCAGCACCTCGCCGGCCGTCGTCTGCCCCAACACCAGGCAACGGCGCTCGACCTGCATCGCCCGGGTGAAGATCTCCGCGGCGCTCGCGGTGCTGTGGGAGACGAGCACGATGACCGGGCGACGGTAGCGCGGCGTCAGGAAGGGACGCCGGCTGTGCAGCGCGCGCTCCGGCAGGCCGCGCTTGAAAAACGTGCCCAGCGGCGTCCCGCGCGGGAGAAACAGCCCGGCGATGGATTCCAGGCAGGCGAGATCTCCGCCCGCATTGAAGCGCAGATCCAGGACCGCCGCCGGCGCCCCGCGATGCTCCTGCATCTGCTCATCCAGCCACCGCGAATCCTCCTCCTTGAACCCGTCAAACCGCAGGTAGAGAAAACGATGCTCCAGCTCCTGCACCTCGCGGTAGGGGGGACGGGAGATCGCCCGCGCGGTCAGGTCCACCGGGTGAAGCTGGTCCTGCTCGTCGCGCAGCACGCAGTGCACGACCTGTTGCTCCTGCAGGCGCCGGTCCCGCAGAAAGGCCCCCAGATAGGCCTGGGCCCCCTGGCCGTCGCAGGTCTCCAGGATCCAGCCCCGGCGCACCCCGGCCTCGAGCGCGGGTCCGCCCGGCCAGACATAGGTCACGACCACGTGCTCGGGCGATTCCTTCAGGGGCGCGTACTCGAAGCCGATCCACACCCAGCGCCGTTCCCGCCGCTCCTGCGCCGCCTGCGGCGACAGGGCCCGGGTGTGGCCGTCCCGCAGCTCGTCCAGCATGGTGTTGATCACGGCGTAGAGGCGATCGTCGTCCGGGGCCGCCTCGGCATCGGCCAGATACCGCCGCCGGGCGGCGGACCAGTCGACGCCATGAAACGCCGGGTCGTAGTAATGCGCATTGACGGCGCTCCACGCCGTTTCGAACACGACGCGATTGCGCTCCGGCCGGCTCGCGTCCGCCGCGAGCGGCGCCGCTGGCGGGAAGCGGAGGAGGGTAAGATCCTCCCGCGCCGGCAGGGTGTAGCAGCCGGCGAACAGCTGGCACGCGGCGGCCGCGCCCAGCGCGGCCCGGAGCCGGGCGCCCGGCCCCCCGCCGATGCGGCCGGCTGCCCCGATCATCCGCCCGGTGGTGCAATCCGTCACGCTTCGACCAGATCCTTCTCGACCCGGAGGTTCTCGACGATGAACTCCTGGCGTTCCGGGGTGTTCTTGCCCATGTAGAACGCCAGCAGCTTGTCGCTGTCGTGCAGGTGCGCGAGCGTCACGGGCTCGAGGCGCATGTTTTCGCCGATGAAATCCTTGAACTCGCCGGCCGAGACTTCGCCGAGCCCCTTGAAGCGCGTGATCTCCGCGGCCGCGCCGAGGCGCGCCACGGCGCCCTGCTTCTCGGCCTCGCTGTAGCAGTAGACCGTCTCCTTCTTGGTGCGGACGCGGAACAGCGGCGTCTCGAGGATGGAGAGGTGTCCGCCCGCGATGAGATCGGGAAAGAACTGGAGGAAAAACGAGAGCAGCAGCAGCCGGATGTGCATGCCGTCGACGTCGGCGTCGGTCGCGATGACGACCCGGTTATAGCGCAGGCCCTCCAGTCCCTCCTCGAGGTTGAGCGCCGATTGCAGGAGGTGAAACTCCTCGTTCTCGTAGATCACCTTTTTCGAGAGCCCAAACGTGTTCAGCGGCTTCCCCTTCAGCGCGAACACCGCCTGCGTCTGCACGTCGCGCGTCGCCGTGAGCGAGCCCGCCGCCGAGTCGCCCTCGACGATGAACAGCGTGCTCTCCTCCGCGCGCTCGTTGCGGTCGCCGAGGTGCAGCCGGCAATCGCGCAGCTTCCGGTTGTGCAGCGAGGCCTTCTTCGCGCGCTCGCGCGCCAGACTCCGAATCCCCGCCAGTTCCTTCCGCTCGCGCTCGCTCTCCTCGATTTTCGCCTTCAGCGCGTCTGCCGCGTCGCGGTTCTTGTGCAGATGACCGTCGAGCGCGTGCTGCATGAAGTTACCGACGAATTCCCGAATCGTCG
>JBAIXJ010000127.1:0-2676 GCA_037916645.1 Opitutales bacterium
GCGGTTGGGAAGAGCGATTTCCGGAAGGACTGGTTCTTCCAGCAGGTGCCGCACAACGAGGATCCGAATGCGAAGGCGGAGCCCTTCTTCGGCGTGCGGGCCAAGGGCCGGGCGACGCCCTTTGAGATCAGTTTTGATTTGCCGGCGGAGGTCCACGGGCGCGCGACGTTGCGGCTGGCCATCTGCGGCACGGGAGCGCGCCAGATCGAGGTCTCGGTCAATGGCCAGGCGCTCCCGCCGGTGATCCTCCGCCCGGGCGACGGCGTGATCACGCGGCACGGGGTCCAGGGCATCTGGTACGAGCGCGACGCGGCGTTCGACGCGTCGGACCTGCACGCGGGCACCACCACGCTGACGCTCACCGTGCCGGCCGGCCCGGTGAATGACGGCGTCGTCTATGACTGCCTCCGCCTCGAGATCGAGGACGCGGTCGCGATGCCGGCGCCGGGGGGAACATGAGGGCAGGGGATGACGGTCGCCGCGTGATCATGAGGATGGTCCGGCGATGGTATCTGGCGCTCGTCGCCGCGGGGCTGGGGTTATCGCTGCGCGCGCAGCCAGTCACGCCATTCCCGCCCGACGGCAAGCCGCACACCTTCGAGGCCCGCGACCGCCAGTTCCTGCTCGACGGCCGGCCGATGCAGATCATCGCCGGCGAGATGCACTTCGGCCGCGTGCTGCCGGAGGACTGGGACCTCCGGCTCAAGCAGGCCAAGGCGATGGGCCTGAACACCGTCAGCTTCTACCTGTTCTGGAACCTCTGCGAACCACAGGAGGGGCAGTTCGTTTTCTCCGGGCTGACCGACGTGCGGCGGATGCTGGAGCTTTGCCGGCAGAACGGCCTGTGGGCGATCCTCCGCCCCGGCCCGTATTGCTGCGCCGAGACCGAGTACGGTGGCATCCCCGCGTGGACGCTGCGCCACCCCGACGTACCGGTGCGCACCAACGACCCGAGATACGTCGCGTGGAGCCGCGCCTACCTCGGGCAGGTTGCCGGCCAGGTGCGCGACCTGCAGATCACGCACGGCGGGCCGCTGCTCATGGTGCAGATGGAAAACGAGTACGGGATGGTGGCGTGGGGCAACCGCGGCAACATCGACTACCTGCGCTCGCTGCAGCGGATCTACCGCGACGCGGGGTTCGACGTGCCGCTGTTCACCTGCGACCCGTTTTTGGCGCCGGCGCGCACGCCCGCCGCGCAGCTGCCGGGCGTCCTGCGCGGCCGCAACGGCCTGAAGAGCGACCGCGACTACGAGCAGACGCGGGCGGCCATCGGCGACGATCCCGTCTACGCGCCCGAGGTCTACACCGCCTGGTTCAGCGGCTGGGGCCAGCCGCTCGCCCGGCGCTACAGCACGGTGGACGGGATCGTCGAGTGGACGGGCTTCCTCTTGGATCACGGCTGCTCGTTCTGCTACTACATGTTTTTCGGCGGGACGAACTACGGCTTCTCCAACGGCTGCAACCAGTATCTGCCGGTCCAGACGAGCTACGACTACAACGCGCCCGTCGACGAGGCCGGGCGCCTCACGCCGAAATACCGGGCGCTGCGCGAGCTGTTGACCTGCCGGCTGCAGATCGATCCGCCCGCGCCGCCGCCCGACCCGCCGGTGATCGCGGTGCCTGCGATCCGTCTCGACGAGCGTGAGCCGCTGCTGGACACGCTGCCGGCGAAGCCGACGCTCGTCTCGGCGAGGCCCGTGTCGATGGAGGAACTCGGGCAGGCCTACGGTTTCGTCCTCTACCGCAAGCGCTTCGACCACGGGGTGCGCGGCGCGCTCGAGCTGCGGGACGCGCGGGATTACACGATCGTCCTGGTCAACGGCCGGACCGTGGGCCGGTCCTTCCTCGGCGACGGCCTCGACACGAACCGGCTTCGATTGGACGAGTCCGGTCCGGCCACGCTCGACCTCCTCGTCTACAACCTCGGCCGCATCAGCGTGCCGGTGAGCGCCAACACCCAGGCGCGCGCCCGCAAGGGGCTGATCGGCGGCGCGTATCTCGACGGCACGGAACTCACGGGCTGGGACATCTATTCGCTCCCGCTGGAGACGATCGACTTCAGGGCCTCGGTGGCGCCGGTCACCGGACCGGCGTTTTATCGCGGCACCTTCGAGGTCGCCGACCCGGGTGGCACGTTCCTCGACCTGCGCCACTGGAGCATTGGGGCGGTGTGGGTGAACGGGCACAACCTCGGGCGGTTCTGGGATCGCGGCGGATTGCGCTCGCTGTTCTTGCCCCGGCAGTGGCTCCGCCAGGGTCGCAACGAGATCATCGTCCTTGAGCTGCACGCGCCGCCGGCCGTGCCCGAGATTTCGGGCGGCACCAAGATCATCGAGGAGCCGCCCGTGCCGTTTCCTGTGCGCCTCGACGTCGGCACTCCCCGCCCAGCGACCGAGCGCGCCCCGACCCCGCCCGCCGCGCCGTGAGGCGGGCCGGTGTGAACGGCCGGCTCAGGCCGACCGGCTCGGCGGGCACGGCGGCCCGCCCTCCAAGGGTCAGGAATCTGGAGGGCCCAGCGCCGTCCGGGCCGATGCGACATCGACAGCCGGCCCGCCTATTCCGCCGCGGTGTCGAAATGCAGGATGGGACCGCGGCCGGCCGGATCTTCCGACGCGTAGATGGTGCCTGCCATCGCCCCCAGCGGGCGGATCAACAAGCCCGTGGTCCGCCCGT
>JBAIXJ010000128.1:0-2204 GCA_037916645.1 Opitutales bacterium
GCAATTGGCGGAGAAGATTCACGCCGAGACGGGCTGCTGGCCGGCGCTGATCGGCGTCGACTACGTGGAATTTGCCAACCGCGACGGCGTGCTTTGGAACGGCCTGGCGCCGCGCCGGCCGAACCAGGCGGCGATCGACTATTGGCGGGCCGGCGGGCTTGTGACGGTCAGCGCCCATCTCTACAATCCGGCCAACCCGGCCGGCGGCGGCCTGCGTGACCAGGGGGTCGACCTCGCCCAACTCCTGGACCCGGACAGCGCCACGCACGGGCGCTGGATCAAGGAACTCGACGAAATCGCCGCGGGCCTGCAGGAGCTCAAGCAGGCGGGCGTGGTGGTGCTCTGGCGCCCGTTCCACGAGATGAACGGCGGATGGTTCTGGTGGGGCAAGAAGGACCCGGCGGTATTCATCCGCGTCTGGCGGCAGATGTTCGACTATTTCACGACCGTCAAGGGCCTGGACAATCTCCTCTGGGTGTACAGCCCGAACATGGGCGAACACACGGCGGACTATTATCCCGGCGACGATTACGTGGACCTGGTCGGCCTGGACGCCTACACCGATTTCATCGATCCCGAGCATGTTGCAGGATACCCGGAGGTGGCCCGTCTGCCCAAGCCATTCGGCTTTACCGAGTACGGCCCGCATGGGGCCAAGAATCCGCCGGGAGACTACGACTTCCGGCGGTTCATCCCGGGGCTCAAGGCCCACTTTCCACGGACGACCTTTTTCATGACCTGGGAGGACAATTGGAGCCCGGCAAACAACCTCCACGCCAAGGAGCTTTATCGTGATCCGGAGATGGTGAATCGCGCCGACCTGCCGCCGGGGTTGGCGGGAAGCGGGCCATAACACCGGGTCGCGTCACCGAAAGGCGGCCTCGGTTTGTCAACGGCGCCGCGCAGTTTCAGGCGCGGATACCTTCTCTCCGCCAGACATCCAGGATCAGGTCGTAGCGGTCCAGCGGCATGCCGGTGTAGATGCAGTTGCTGGTGCAGAAGACGTATCCCGGCGCACGCAGGCCATGCCGGAGGGCGTAGCGCGCGGACCCGACCGCCTCCTCCTCCGTGCCCGTCTGGAGCAGGCCGCAATTCACGTTGCCGCACAGGCAGACCCGGTCGCCATAGGCGTCGACCATCCTGGCGATGTCGACCCCGGCCTGCGGATCGAGCGAGTGCAGGGCGTGGGGGTGGCACTGCACGAGCTGGTCGACGATCGGCATGATGTTCCCGTCGGTGTGCTTAATCGTGTAGAAGCCGAGCGCCCGATAGCCGGCGATGACCTCGGCGAGGTAGGGCGCCACGAGTTCCGCGAACAGGGCCGGCTTCATGAACGGCCCGACGTTGAAGCAGTAGTCGGCGCAGAGGATGAAGCCGTCGAGCCCGCCGTGCTTTTGATAGATCTCCGCGAGGGCGAGGTACTGCTGGAGCTGCTCGCGCGCCTCGCGGTGCAGCCCCGGCCGATCCTCATACAGGCGGATCGAAAACCGCTCCATCCCCGCGCCGTCGGGAATGGCAAAGGTCGGATCGCCGTGGCACATGAGGCAATAACGGTCGCCCGACCGCTCGCGGATGGCGTCGATCAAGGGCAGCATCTGCGCGGGCGCATGCGGATCGGTGTGCAGCAGGATGGCGCTGTGGTGGTAGCGCTCGGCCGTGAGCAGGTAGACCTCGGCCAGGTCGGCGGCGTGCAGGTGCTTTTCCCGCGACGACATCTGGTCCCACTGCGCGTAGTTGCGCTGGCACGGATGGACCTTGCCGAAGGCCTCCATCGTCAGGAAGAACACCAGCTCAAAATGCGGCACCAAGCCCGGCAGCGGCCGCCGTTCCAGCGCCGCGATGAACCGCTCGCGGGGCGTCGGCGCCGGGACGGCGGCGCCCGGCCGCCCGAGGTCGGAGTCCATGGCGTTCATCCTCCGGATGCTCAGGGATCGAGCGGGTGAGGGCAACGAGGGATATTCGGCCGGTGGGCGGCTGGCGGGCGCGCCGGGGCCAACCCTCCAGAGTCGGTCAGCGCATCAGCAGGATTCTCTGATTCCGGCGGCGCGGGAAATTACGGGGTCCCGGGCTTCGGCGACGCCGCCTGCACGAGCGCGAGAAACTCGGCGGTCGTGAGGACAAGGTCGTAGCCGGTATCGGCGATCCACCGCTTCCGGCTGGATTCGCGGGCGTCGAAGGTGGCGTCCTCGACACAGAGCATGCGG
>JBAIXJ010000129.1:0-2486 GCA_037916645.1 Opitutales bacterium
GCGCTCGCCCCGAAGGGCGTGCGCTGGCCGTTTCAGCGATGCTATTTCGTCGCGCTGCTGGCCGCCCTCGAGCGGGCCGGGGCCGCCCGGGTGGTCGTTGACCTCGTCTTTCTCGATCCGTCGGACCGGGCGGACTACGACCTCCTCCTCGGCGCGACGGCGGCGGCCTCGCCGAAATTCGTTTTGGCCCGCACCGCCGCCAAGCCACCGGCGTTCTACACCAAGGCATTTCAGGACGAGGCGGGCGTGAAGCTGCCGACCGCCATCCTGGGAAATGTCGACTTCCTTCCGGACACGGACGGCGTTGTACGCCACTACCACCTGCTCGATTCACTCGCCGCCGCGGCGTTCGATCCCCCGGCCACGGCGGCGGGCGGCCTGCTCCATTGGTACGGCGGCTTGAACCAAATCCGCGCCCGCGGCGTGCCTGTGCTTTCGGCCGGCCCGTATATCCTCGCCGGTCTGCCGCTATGGGACCAGATCGCCACCAAGGCGCCAGGAATGACGGCCGACGAGGTCACGCGCGTCCTCGCGGTCGAACCGGCGTTGACCGGTCCACAAGCCGACGCCGTGCGCGGCCGCGTCGTCTTCGTCGGGGCCAACGCCGCGGCCACCTTCGATGTGAAACCGCTGCCGGTTGGCAGCGACATTGAGCCCGGCGTGTTGATCCACTGGACGGCGTGGGCGAATTCCAAGGCGCACGCCTTCCTCGCCGAGGCGCCTCGCTGGCTGGCGCTGGCGGGTGGCGCCCTGGTGACGCTATTGATTGGACTCGCCAGCCGCGGCCATCGCGGGCTCATCGCCCCCGGCCTCGCCGCGGGCGCGCTCGCCGCCGGCTGGCTGACGGCCGCCTACGCTGGCCAGTCGCTGGGTTGGTTCGTGCCCCCAGCCACGCCCGTGGCGGCCGCGTTGTTCTCGTTGCTGGGCGTCACGGCCGAGGGGTTCCTGGTCGAACGCCAGCGCAAGCGCGAGGTGCAGGCGATGTTCGGCAGCTACGTCGCACCCGAGGTGGTCGACCTGCTCGTGCGCGAGCCCGACGCCATCCGCCTCGGCGGTGAGCGCCGGGAACTCACCGCGCTGTTCTCGGACCTCGCCGGGTTCACCGATCTCTCGGAAAAGATCCCGCCCGATCAGCTCCTCGCGATCATCAACCGGTACCTGCAGGAGGTGAGCGACTGCCTGCTCGAGACTGGCGCCTACATCGACAAATACATCGGCGACGCCGTCATGGCCGTCTTCGGCGCCCCGCAGTCCCTGCCGGATCACGCGGCGGCCGCCTGCCGGGGCGCGCTCGCGGCGCAGCGGGTCCTCGGCCGGCTCAACGTCGGCTACCAGCGCGACTACGGCCAGACCCTCCGCATGCGCATCGGCATCAACACCGGCCCCATGATCGTCGGCAACCTCGGCTCCGAGCGGAAACGGAACTACACCGTCCTCGGCGATGCGGTGAACCTCGCCTCCCGCCTCGAGGCGGCGAACAAGGAGTTCGGGACCGCAATCCTGCTTGGCGAGACGACCGCGCTGCGCGTGCAGGGCCAGTTTGCCACCCGGCCCCTGACCCGCCTGCGGGTGAAGGGCAAGACCGAGGCCGTCGAGGTCCACGAACTGGTGGGCGAAAAGCACGCGCTCGCCGCCCCCGAGGCGGAGTTTCTGGCCGCCTACAACGCCGGCTACGCCGCGCTCACCTCGCGCCGGTTCGCCGAGGCGGCCGCGGCCTTCGCGCAGGCCTACGCCCTGGCGCCCGACGACCTGATGACCCGGGCTTGGCAAAAAGAAGCTTCCGCCTATGCTGTCACCCCGCCAGCCCCCAACTGGCAACCCCTCCTGAAGCTCGAATCCAAATGAAGACCCTGCCCCTGATCTTCTGCGCGGCGTTGGCAGCCGCGCCGGTTTTGGCATATTCCCCGGGCGGCGCCGCCTACACCAAACGCGTCGACACCACCCTGCTCGCCGAACCTTCACCGCTTGCCCAAGCGGTCAGCCACGTCGGCTTTGCCCAGAAACTCTCCGTCGACGAGGTGAAGGGCGTCTGGCTCCGCGTCCGTGGCGGCAAGGCGTCCGGCTGGGTGTTTGCGGGCAACGTTGCCGAGCAGAAACCGTCCGAGAACAAGGGCGCCGATGGGCTGCCGATCGAAGCCGCCGAAACCTCCGCCACCGCCGCCGCCCGCCCGCTGGCTCCCGCGGCCAACGACTTCGCCCAGCGCAAGGGCCTCGGCCAGGCGCGCGCCGACCTGGATTGGCTGGTCGCCTTTGGCAACAAGATCAAAGCGGACGACGTCCGGTCCTTTATGCAGGAGCACAAGAAAGGAGAGTTTCAATGAAAGCGTCCCGATTCACCGTCGCGCTGGCTCTCCTAACCCCCGGCCTGGCCCTGGGCTTCAGTCTGGATTTGAACAAGATCGTCGATACGGCCAAGGACGCCGGCAAGGTGGTCAAAGGCGTCGCCGGCATTGGCCCGGAGGAGGAACGCGTCATCGGTCAGTCCG
>JBAIXJ010000130.1:0-8030 GCA_037916645.1 Opitutales bacterium
CTCTTGTCGAGCGCGGCGAACAGCTGCGCCTCGTCCGGCGCCAGGTCGATCAACATCGTCGCGGTGATGGCGCCGCTCGGAGGGAGCCGGTACGGTTTCACAAAATACCCCAGTCCGGACAGGCGGCGCCCGATGCCCGACCCCAGGTAGGGCGGCGTCACGACGAAATACGCGGGCTTCCGGGCGCCGACGAACCGATGCAGCTCCTCGACCATGCGATCCTTCAGCGGCTCGTCGTCCTCGCGCCAGAGCGGGCCCCGGGCCAGATACCCGGTGGTCAGGAATCGCCTGGCCGTGCGGAGCAGGACCTGGGCGCCGCCGACGATTTCGTCATCGCGCGAGAGGATCAGGCGAACCGGCTGCCAGTCCTGCGAACGCTTGTAGCTGCCCCACGCCGTGGCTTGCTCGTGGTGGCTGCCGGGGCAGGCGGCCACGAACGCATCCCAGCGGTCATCCGTCTCGCTGGCGGAGACGGCGACGCTGATGGATGGGGCGGGCGTCGGGGCCGCGGAAAGATAGGGGGCAGGGGACTCCACGGATTCCGTTCTTTGAATTGAAGCGTGAACCCCCCGCCGTGACGAGCGCCAATCGCGCCCGGAGCGAAGTCGAGGCGCAGCGCGCGACAGCCAGCAGCGCCAGGGCAAGGACGAAGGCCGGGCCCATGGGACCGCCGCCGCCACCCCCGCCACCGCTCGAACCGCCGCCGCCGGAGGGCGCCGCATTCACGGTCAGAGTGGCGGACGACGAGGTGGTGCTGCTGCCGCCCAAGGTGATGACGCAGCGAAATGCGTCGCCATTCATGGCGGTGGTGGGCCCGCTGACGGTGAGCGTTGCGGCGGTGCTGCCGCTGTAGGTGGAGCTGTCGGCCACATCGGCCCAGACGCCGCTGCCGCCGGCCTGGCGCTGCCACTGGTACGTCGCGCCGGCGCCGGAGCCGACCAGCACCGAGAACATTGCGCTGTTGCCCGCGGTGACGACCTGGTTCGCCGGCTGCGTGGTGATGGTCACCGTTGCAGGCGACAGGGCCAATACCGTCGCGGAATAGGGCGTGAACGCCACCGCGAACGTGGCCGCGGCATTGGTGATGGTCGCGGTGCCGACGTCGGCCGATCCCACGCCGGTGCGCGCCGCGTCGTCCTGCGTGATGCCGTAGGAATAGACTGTGGCATTCGACGCCGGGGTGAAGCCGGTGAGCGTGAAGTTGCCGGTCTGCGTGACGGTGGGGCTCTTGTTGATGACCAGGAGCGCGAGGGTGCCGTCGGTGCGTTTGGCGGCGTAGATCGACAGCAAGGTGTTGTCGCTGGTCGTGGGCACGATCGTGTCACCGCCGCGCGCGAAGTGCGACAGGAGCTTCATGACGTAATACGTCGGGTAGGCGGTGTAGGCGCTCGTCTCCCCGGTGGCGGTCGAAGGCGTGGAGAGCATCCCGTAATCCCCATAGAGGCGCCAGCCGTACAGCGACGCGCTCTGGTTCCCCACGAGCATGCCATTGTTGGTCGGCGGACCGTTGCGGAAGGCCCACCACATGTAGGCGTTGAACCCGGTCTTCAGGAGCTGGCCCAGGCTGTCGGCGAGGAACAAGCCGTTCACCAGACTGGTGGTCTGCTTGCCGGGATCGGAGAAGACGGAGTTGTTTTCCGTGACGACGAGCTCGACGGAGGCCCCGGCGGCGCCGAGGTAATCGCTGAGCTGCTGGCGGAGGTCGACCGCATCGCTCGGCCAGGTCGCCGCATTCTGGAGGAGCCCGGCGTCACTCTCCTGGCCGGGCGATTGGGGGTAGCGGTGGTAGATGAGAAAATCCGGCGTGACGCCGAGCGCCCGGAGGGTGGCGAGCATGACGGGCGTCCAGCCGTTGTGGGTCACGCCGGTGCGCGGATTGGTGGCCGGATGGCTGGTGTTGTTGGCGTAGGAGTCCTCGCCCGTCGTCCCGACGACGCCGACCTTGATCGTGGGGTCGACCGCCTTCATTTGCTGGATGTAGTCGCGCGCCGCCATGGCGTAGGTGAACGGGTCGTGCGGCACCGCGTGCGTGTCGTACTCCCAGCTCCCGTAGCATTCGTTGCCGATCTCCCAGTACTTGAGGCCGAGCCCCCGGGAGACGTTGGCGTCGGTCACCCAGTTGGCGGCGAGCTGCGGCGTGCCCGAGCCATAGTTCACCGTGATGAAGACCTGCGGCCGCGGGCTGAGGCCGGTGACGACGTTGGCGAATTGGGCCCAGGTGAGGAACCACGCCCAGGTGTTCAGCTGGCCGTAGTTTGGCGAGGTCGGATCCGTGTTGTAGCTTCTGTCCTGCGACCAGACGTAGGTGTCCGAAAGCGAACCGCCCGGGAAGCGCAAGGTGCGGAAGCCCGCCGCCTGGAGCAGCGACAGCGTTTGCGCCGAGCTGCCCGCCTGATCCCAGATCACCATGTTGACGCCGAAAACGCGCTCGTCGACGGTGCGCACGGTCTGGGTGGCGTCGACGGACAGATTGGCTGCCAGCGCCTCGCTGCAAAAAGCCAGCGCGGACGCCAGCAGAACCTCACGGAGCGGGCCGAGGCCGGCGGTGCGTCGGAGTCTCATGGGTCTGGGAGTATGGAAAGCCGGCGCCGCGGGCGCAACGCAGGTCCCGCATCCCGGTGCGCTAACATTTGAACGGCGCGGCGCCTCAGAACGCCGCCAGCAGCCGGTCGATGGCGACATGTTCGGTGATGAGCCGCTTGATGACCGGGATCTTGTCGGTGTCCCGCGGCTGGGTCTTGACCGTCATGTTGTTGATCTTGGACGTGATCGCATAGGCGTCCTCGCGCGCGGCAATCACGGGGATCTCGGTCCGGGCCACCAGTTCGAGCAGCTTCGGGTGGGGCAGGATGTCGTTGGTGAGGATGATGCCGGCGAGCGCGCTGGCGCCGCTGGACCCCGAGGCGTTCAGGGCGGCGAGGATGACGTCGTCGCGGTCGCCGGGGGTGATGATGAGGTTGCCGGCCTGCAGGTGGTCGAGGATGCCCTTCGCCGTCATGGCCCCGACCACCACGCGGAGGATGCGCTCGTGCAACCCGGAGTCGCGCCCGTTGAGCCAGCGGCCGCCGATCTCATCGGCCACCTGCGACAGGTTGGGCGCGGAGAGCATCTTCTGGGTGGGCAGCACCCCGAGCAGCGGAACGCCCAGCCGCTCCAGGCCGAGGCCCACGTGGCGCTCGATCTGGGGGATCTTGTCCGGCTCCACCTTGTTGAGCACCGCGCCGATGATCTCGACGCCCTCCTGGTCGAAGAGCGCCTTGTTGAGGGCGATCTCGTCGATCGGCCGGCCGATGCCGCCCGGACAGACCAGGATGACCTTGGCGTCGAGAATCCGGGCGACGCGGGCGTTGGACAGCTGGAAGACGGAGCCGACGCCGGCGTGCCCCGTGCCCTCGATGAGGGTGAAGTCCTTTTCCCAGGACACGCGGTCGAACGCGCGGCAGATCCGGTCGACCAGCGGCGGATGCATTTCGGCGGGATTCGCCAGGAAGCGGCGGGTGAAGGTGGGGTCGACCGTGATCGGGCTCATGCTCTCGATCGGCACGCGGACCTGGTAGATCACGTCGAGCAGGTAGGAGTCCTCGTCGACCCGGTGGCCCTCGACCTCCACGAAGCGCTGCCCGACCGGCTTGATGAAGCCGACCCGCGGGTACAGGTGTTGCAGGGCGGCGAACAGCCCGAGGCACACCGTGGTCTTGCCGTCGTTCATGCGGGTGGCGGCGACGAAGATCCGCTTGGTGACGACGTTGGTCGGCTTGACGAGCAGCGGCAGCGGCGGTTGTTCGAAGGGATTCGGGTTCGGCATGAGCGCGGGTGTGGGTGTTGGTTTTGGGTCTCGGGTTTTGAGTCCTGGGTTTGGCCGTTCAACTCAAAACCCAAGACCCATGACTCAAAACCGCGAGGCGCCGCGGGCGGCGCCCTATGGCGTGCCGTAGAGCAGGCGGCGATCGATCGCCTGGCAGCCGACCACGGCGGCGGCGCCGAAGACGTCGTGGGCGCTCGCCCCGCGGCTGACCTCGGCCGCGGGGCGGCTGAGTCCGGTGATGATCTGGCCGAAGGTGTTGGCGCCGGCGATGACCTGCACGAGTTTGAAGCCGATGTTGGCGCTGGCCAGGTCGGGAAAGATCAGAACGTTCGCCCGCCCGCCCACCGCGCCGGCCACGTGCTTGGCCTCCGCCGCATACACGTCGAGCGCCGCGTCGACCTGGAGTTCGCCGTCGATCTCCATCGGCAGGGCGCCGGCGGCGGCCTTGGCCCGGGCCAGATCGGTGGCGGCGCGCATCTTCGCCACGCCGGGGTGCGCGAGGCCGCTTTTGGTGGCGTAGCTGAGCAGGGCAACGCGCGGCAGCTCGTTGGTGAGATGGTGGACGATCATCGCGGTGGCGACCGCAATGTCGGCGAGCTGCTCCGCGGTGGGATCGGGGATGACGCTGCAGTCGGCGAGAAACAGCGAACCGTCGATGCCGACCTTGGCCTCGTCCCAGTCGAGGATCATCAGCGACGAGGCCGTGGTGACGTGCTCCAGCCGCGGGATGATCTGGAAGAGCGGCCGCAGGGCGCTGGAGGCGGTGACGGTCGCGCCGCCCACGAGCGCGTCGACCTGGCCGGTCGCGAGCATCATGGTCGCGAAGTAATTGTTGTCGCGCATCGCGGCCTGGGCGTCGCGCGCCTTCAGGCCCTTGTCGCGCCGGAGCGCCTCGAACTGGGCCGCGAACGCCTCGAAATCCTCGCTGCGCGCCGGCTCGAGGACGCGCATGCCGGCGAGGTTCACGTCGAGCGCGGCCGCCGCCTCCTTGATCCGGCCGCGGTCGCCGAGCAGCACCGGCGCGCCCATGCGCCGCGTCACCCACTGGCGGGCCGCCTGGAGGATGCGCGGATCCGCGCCCTCCGGAAAGACGATGCGCTTGGGATGCCGCTGCAGGCGCGCGACCAGTTTGGGGAGCAAGGACATGTGCGCTTCCACCATGCGGCCCGGGCCTCGCAGCGTCAATGCCCGCTTCGCGCGCCGGGCCCGCGAGGACACGGAGACTGCGCCCGCCCGCCATTCGCGGCGCGGGCCGGTCCATAAGGTCTTGCTAACCTTCCCGCGCCCGCAGAGAAAAACCCGCGCGTGTCGAAGAACCTGAAAGACATCGGCGTCGTTTCCCTGCTGACGGTCGTTTCCCGGGTGCTTGGACTGATGCGGGACCAGCTCGGCGCCGCGATCTTCGGGACCAGCCTGCTGAATTCGGCGTTCCTGACCGCGTTCCGGCTGCCGAACCTGTTCCGCCGGCTGCTCGGCGAGGGGTCGCTGACGGCGGCGTTCATGCCGACGCTCCAGGAGGAGCTGCACGCGAACGACCGGGCGGGCGCGTATGCCCTGCTCAACCAGGTGACGAGCTGGCTGCTCGTCATCACGGGCGGCCTCGTGCTGCTCGCGATGCTGGCCGCGGATCCGCTGGTGGCCTTCGTCCTGGGCCGCATCGGATCGGCGGCCGCGGAGGCGGAGAAATGGCATCTTGTCGCCCGGTTGACCGTGGTCCTGTTCCCCTACCTGGCGTTCGTCTGCATCGCGGCGGCCTTCAACGTGACGCTGAACGTCTTCGAGCGGTTCACCGAACCCGCCCTGTCGCCGATTTGGCTCAACCTGGCGATGATCGCGACGCTCGGCGGCGCCGGGCTGCACTGGGCGGCGACGCCGCTCGGCGCGATCCACTGGCTCTGCGCCGGCGTGCTGGCGGGCGGGTTCCTCCAGATGGCCGTGCCGGCGGGCGTGCTGATCCACGGGGGCTGGCGGCCGCGGTTCGATCTAGCGCTGGCCCCCCGGGTGCGGGAGATGGCCGGCCTGATGGCCCCGGGCCTGTTCGGGGCGGCGATCTACCAGGTCAACATCTACGTTTCCAACCTGCTCGCCTACTACATCAACGACTCCGCCGCCACGCTGCTGTTCTACGCCAACCGGCTCATGGAGCTGCCGATCGGCGTCTTCGCCATCGCCGTGTCGACCGTGGTCTACCCGCTGATCGCGCGGCATGCCGTGCAGGGGCGGATGGCGGAGATGGCGGACGATTTCCGCCGGGGCGTGCGCCTGATCCTGATGATCAACGTGCCGGCCGCGGCCGGGCTCGCGTTGCTGAGCGCGCCGATCACCCGGCTGCTGTTCCGCCACGGGAATTTCACCGCCGCGGACGCCCAGACCATGGCGCTCCTGCTCGCGCTGTTCGTGATCGGCATGCCGTTCTTCTCGGTCGTGAACCTGATCGTGCGCGCCTTCTACTCGGTCAAGGACACCGCGACGCCGGTCAAGGTGGGGGTCATAGATTTTGGCGTGAACTTGGTGCTGAGCCTGGCGCTGATGCGCTGGCTGGGCGCGGCCGGGCTGGTGCTGGCGAGCACGACGGCCATCATCGTGCAGACGGTGCTGTTGCGCCGCGCGCTGGTGCGGAAGATCCCCGAGATGCGCTTTGGCCCGCTCGGGCCGAGCTTCCTGAAGATCCTCGTCGCGACGGCCGGCATGAGCGCCCTGCTCGCGCTCGGCTGGTGGGGGGTGCGCAGCCACGTGGCGGGGCGGCTGGCCGACGTCATCGCGGTGGCGGTCCTGATCCCGGCGGCGGTCGCTGTCTACGGCGCGCTGCTCTGGGCGCTGCGGATCGAGGGCCGCGAGGAGTTGGCGGGGCTCTTCGCCCGGCTGCGCGGGCGCGCCGCCGGCCCGGCATCGGCGGATTCCTGACGGCCGCCCGCGCGTGTCGCCGATGGACTGGCTCCGCCGCAACTGGTTCGTGGTCGGCTTGGCGGCGGCGGTCGCGCTCGCCTGGCTGGCTCCGGCGGCGGGCGCCCCGGGCGGGGCGCTGCGCACCGAGATCACGACGAAGGCCGCCGTGGCCCTGATCTTCTTCTTCCAGGGCCTGACCCTCGCGTTCGAAGCGCTGCGCCTGGGCGTCGCGCGCTGGCGGCTGCACCTGCTGGTGCAGGCGTGGATCTTCGGGCTCTTTCCGCTGGTGGGACTCGCCCTGACCGCGGCGGCCGGGGACGCCGTGCCGCGCGAGCTGCGGCTGGGCTTTCTGTTTCTCTGCGTGCTGCCGACAACGATTTCGACCGCGATCGTGTTCACGACGGTGGCGGGCGGCAACACGGCCGCGGCAATCTTCAACGTCACGCTCGCGAACCTGGCCGGCATCGTCCTGACGCCGGCGTGGACCCGTGGGTTCCTCCATGCCGCGGGCGGGGCGGCGCCGCCCCTGGGGCCGGTGGTGCGGGACATCGTGCTGCTGCTGCTCGTGCCCCTGGTCGCCGGCGAGGCCCTGCGGCCGTGGCTGGGACGCTGGGCCGACGCGCGCCGGCGGCGCCTGGCGGCCGTCAACAGCGGCATCGTCCTGTTCATCGTCTACGCCGCGTTCGCCGGCTCGGTGCAGGCGGGGGTCTGGCGCCGTTTCGGCGCGTCGACCACCGTGCTGGCGCTGGCGGGCGTGCTCGTGCTCTTTGTCGCGGTGAACGCGGCCGTCTGGGTCTCCGTGCGCACGGCCGGGCTGGACCGGAGCGACGCCGTCGCCGGATTCTTCTGCGCGACGCAGAAGACGCTGGCCGCCGGCGTGCCGATGGCGCAACTGCTCTTTGGCGCCGGACCAAGCCTGGGCCTGATCCTCCTGCCGGTGATGTTGTATCACCCGGTCCAACTGGTGGTTCAGGGCCTGATCGCGACGCGGCTCGAGGCCCACGGCGGGCGAACGTCGCGTTGAGCGACCGGAGGCGATCGCGGCGGAGCGCCGGCCAGCCGCGGGTTGCGGTTCCGCCGTCTCGGGCCTAACCTTGGAGATGCCGGGCCCCGTCCCACCCAACATGACTCCGGAAATCCTTGTCCGCCACAACGCCGCCGCCCGCCGCTACGAGGCGGAGGTCGAGGGAAAACTCGCCGTGACGGAATACACCCCGGAGGGCGATCGCCTTGTGTTCACGCACACGTTCGTGCCGCCGGAACTCCGTGGCCTGGGCGTGGCGGAGAAACTCGTGCGCACCGCGCTGGAGGACGCGCGGACGGCGGGCCGGAAGGTCGT
>JBAIXJ010000131.1:0-2529 GCA_037916645.1 Opitutales bacterium
GCTCGTCCGCATGCCCAGGCCCGTGATCGCGAGCGTCGCAAGCGCGCTGGCGGGCATGAGCACCGCGGCGACCAGCGGATTGATCCGCCCTGCCGCCGCCAGGCCGATCGCCGCGAGGTTGTAGGCGACCGCAAATGTGAGGATCCACGCCTGCGTCCGCGCCCGGGCCCGGCCGATGGCGAAGAGCCGCCGGATGCCGCCGACCCCGCCGCCGAGGTAGTAGAAATCCGCCTTTTGCTCCAGCACGCCCCGGTGCACGACCGGGGTGCCGCGGCAGAACGCCCGCTCGAAGGCGAGGCTGTCGTTGGCCCCGTCGCCGAGCATCAGGGTGTTCTGCCGGTCCAGCTGCCGCACCCAGCCGGCCTTCTCCTCCGGCGGCGCCTCGGCGACGGCCCGCTCCGCCGGCACGCCGAGCTCCTGCGCGATCGCGCCGACCTTCTCCCACCGGTCGCCGCTCAGCAGATACACGTCCCGGCCGCCCGCGCGCAGCGCCGCCACCTCGACCCGCGCGTCGGGCCGGACCGCCTCCACAAACCGAAACCGCGCCAGCACCGTCCCGTCGCGACAGAACTCCGCGTCCCCGGCGTTTTCCGGGATGTCATCTATTAAGTGACATCCTGCTCCACCCGCGTCCTGCGGGATGTCATCTATTAAATGACATCCCGCCGGGGCCGCCCCGGGATGCTCCCGCCCCGCGGCGCCGTTTCCAGGCCCGGCGTCCGAGCGTGACGCGTCCGGCGCGCCCGGGCGGTCCGCCGACGCCGGCGGGCGCCAGCCGGGCCGGCCGAGGGACCATGTGCCGCCGGGAGCCGCCAGGCTGACGCCGAAACCGACCTCCTCCCGCGGCGCGCCCGGCAACGGCGCCAGGTGGCCGCCCGCGACGAGGAGTTCTTCGTGCAGGCGCTGGCCCACCGGGTGCGGATTGTCCCGCACCAGCGCGAGCAGCGCCGCCCGGTCCGGCCCGGCGAGGGCCGCCAGCGCCTCCGGGTTCGCGAGCGCGGGCACCTCGAGCGTCAGGGTGCCGGTCTTGTCGAAAATGATCTTGCGCACGCGTCCCAGCCGCGCCCAGAGGTCGTTCTCCCGCACAAACACGCCGGCCCGCCGCGCCGCCGCCGTCGCCATCTCGTCCGCCAGCGGCAGCGCCAGGCCCAGCGCGCACGGGCACGACACGACCAGGACGGCGATGGCGACCGACAGCGCGCGCCGCGCGTCGCCGGTGGCAGCCGCCCACCCGATCCCCGCCGCCAGCGCCAGGCCCAGGATGCCGATCAGGTAGCCGCGGATGACGCGCTCCAGCAACCGCTGGCGGTAACCCGGCCGCGGCTCCGTCTGCAGCAGGCGCGCGAGGAGCGAGTCGGCCCACGATTGCACGGCCTCCAGGCGGACCCCGCCCCGCGTGACGTTGACCGCGCCGGCCGGCACCCGCTGGCCCGCCCGAAACAGGCGCGGCTCCGCCTCGCCGTTGATCCATGCCGTCGTGAACACGGCGTCGCCGTCCGTCAGCCGGGCCTCCACCGGCAGCGTGTGCCCCATCGGCAGCTCGAACACCCGGCCCGCCGCCAGCGCCTCCGCGGCCACCTCCCCTGCCGGCGCTCCGGCGGCATCGAAGGTCCGCAGTCGCGGCGCGACCGCCCGCTGGCGCAGCAGCCGGCGCCGGTTGCGCTCGACCGCCACCACCTGAGCCCAGCGCCCGATCAACATCAGCAGGATGAACGAGGCGACGAAGTCGAAATACACGAGGTCGGCGTCCCCCGCGAGCCACCCGCCGACCGAGGCGGCATAGGCGCCCACGATGCCGAGCGCGATCGGCAGGTCGAGGTGCACGACCCGGTCCCGCAGCGCCCGCCCGGCGCGCTCGAGGAAATAGGTGCCGCCGGCCAGGAAGCTCAGCGTGCCGAACACCATCGCCAGGGTCCCGAACAGCCGGGCATAGGTGAAGGCGGCGGTCATCCCGAAATAACCCGGCAGCGTGAACAGCATCACGTTCATCGCGAAGGCCGCGCACAGCCCGATCCGCTTGGCGAGATCGCGGCTCTCCGGCGGCCCCGCCGGCTCGGCGCCCGGCGGACCCACGAGATAACCGAATGACTGCAGGGTGCGGGCGAAGTGCACCGCGTCGAACCGCCCCGCCTGCCACGTCAGCCGCATCCGGCCGAGCTGCGCGTTGAGCTCGAGCCGCAGCGCCCCCGGTTCCTTCTCAAACAGCCGCTCGATCAGCCACACGCAGCCCACGCAGGAGATGCCCTGCAGGTCGAGGATCAGCCCGGCGGTTCCCTCCTGGGGACGCGACGCCCCCGTCGCGCGATCGGGAGTCATCCGGCCCGCCGCGCGCTCCGCCTCCTTCTGCAATTCCGCCAGCCACCCGTAGTCGCGCGGCTGGAACAATCCCCCGTCGACCGGCGCGACCACACGGTCCCGGAGCCGGTAATACTGGTCGAACCCGCCCTCGTGCACGAGGCGGTGGACATAGGCGCACCCGGCGCAGCAGAAGCCCGCCCGGCGCGCCGCCTCGGTGAGCAGCGGCGAGCC
>JBAIXJ010000132.1:0-9189 GCA_037916645.1 Opitutales bacterium
TGGCCCAGGCCCAGGCCCGGGAGGCCAGCGTGATCGCGGCGTGGCGTGCATGGCAGGCGAGCGTCGATCCGCGATTCTATGCGGCGTGGGGCATCAACCTGAACGACAATACCAGGTCGGTGTCCGCCAACGTGCCCAACGGCTTTGCCGTCACGGAGGACAGCCAGTCGAAGGGTTACGAGATCGAGTTCAATGCCAACCCGACCCGGAACTGGCGGATCAGCGTAAACGCCAGCAAGTCGGAAGCCGAGCGCAGCAACATCGGCGGCACCAATCTGCGGGCGTTCATCGCCGCCTATGAGAAGGCCCTCAACACCCCGGGCCCCGGCTACTCGGGAGTTGTCGGCGGCGTGGGCGACTTGCGCATCTGGTGGGGCGGCGCCGGCAACGAGACGACGCTGCAGGAATGGAACGGCAATATCGGCTCTGAGTACCACCAGCGGGCGCTGCAGGAGGGGACCAATGTCCCCGAGCTTCGGAAGTGGCACTTCAATGCCATTACCAACTACACGTTCGACCGCAGCTTCCTCCGGGGCTTCTACGTCGGCGGCGGCGTGCGCTACATGTCCGATATCGTGATCGGCTACAAACCGGTCGCGGGCGCGACGGCGACCGCGATCGGCTTCGACATCGCCAACCCCTACAAGGGGCCCTCGGAGACTGACTTCGATCTGTGGTTGGGCTACAGCCGAAAGCTCTGGGCGAACGTCAACTGGAACATCCAGTTGAATATCCGAAACGTCGGGGTGGGGAACAAGCTCGTGCCCATCACGACGGAGCCGGACGGGACGCCCGCGGCCTACCGCATCCGGCCGCCGCAGGCGTTCGAGTTGACCAACACGTTCACGTTCTAGCCCGGATTGAATTGACTTGCCGCGCCCCCGGGGGTTCCGATCCCCGGGGGCGCGTTTGTTTAGGAGCGATGGAAGCGGGCTGGTGCCACTGGGTGCACCGCCGAAGCGGTCTCGCCCGACCCGGTCGTTGCGAGCCACGTCGCTGAGCGTCGGCGCCCCGGTCCGGGCGGCGCGGGCCACGCACTCGAGCAGTCTCGGAATGCCGTTTCCGTTCGGCGATATCTCCGCCGTGGTGGGCGTGCCGGGGCCACCGGTCTGGATTCGGGCTCGTCGCGCCGAGCGCAAGCTGAACCACTGCCAGGGCAACAAGGCCGGCGCCGGGTCCGGTTGGACGAAGGTCAACCGGCGGCACCTCCAGGGCGACTGGAGCAAGGGCGCATCCTTTCAGGTCGTCTTCGTCGCCCCGCGCGACCGGCGATCGGGCCGCTGGGCGGCCGGCTCAGATCCGGTCGCGCAATTCGCCGGGGAGCAGCCGTCGCGCCAGCGCCTGCAGGCGGGCATCCGGCAGCTGCAGACCGAGGACCCGGCGCAGGGCCAGGAGGCGGTAGAGCGAACCGGTCGTCAACGACCGGAATCTGGTCTCGGTGGCCGCCGCCAGGCATTCGAGCACCTGGACGCGAGCCAGGTCGAAGCGTTTGCCCTCGGCCAGCGCGATCGCCAGGCTGACGCGGCGGTCCCAAGCCAGATTCTTGTCGTCCCCGCGCGAGACCAGCATCTCCACGTCGTTCAGCGCCGCCTCGAAGGCGGCCGTGGCGCCGGCCGCCTGCGCCGTCAGGGCCCGGGCCACGGCTCCACTGAGGTCGGCGGGGAACGATTGGGCGAGCGTGGAGGCGACGCCGATGGCCTGCGCGCGCTGGCCCATCTCCACAAAATACTCCGCCAGGTGGCTCAAGGCCGTCGCATTGTCCTGCACGTCGACGACGGCGAAGACGGCGACCGACTGCCCTTCGAAGCCGCCCACTTTGGGCAGATGGTAGGGCACGGGCCGGAGCCACCGGGGCGGAAGCCAGCGGTGCAGATACGCGACGAGCGTGTGGTCAAACTGGTTCGATCCGAAGCGCGCCAGATCGTCGAGCGAGGGGTCCCAGGAAGGCACGACAATGTACGCCACGTTGCGCCCCTGGGCCAGCGCGCGAGCTTCGTCCGGTGTGCTGGCACTGGCGATCCGGATCACGCCCAGCATGCCGGCCCGGTTGTGCGGATCGAGGGTTCCGATTCCCGACAGTCCGCCGTGAAAATAGAGCGCGGTTGTCGTGACGGGAGGGGCCATCACCACCGTGCCGGGCGTCCCGGAGGCAGTGGCGAGCCAGAATGCCAGATCACGATCGATCAGCGCTTCCACCTCCGTCTCATTCACGGTGTCCCGCAAATCCGCCCGCGCATTTCCGACCAGGACCATCAGTCCGGGCAGCAGACCCACGACCACGCCGCCGGCCCACATCGATCGGCGGAGCCCCGGACCCGCCGCGAGCGCCGAAACCGGGATAACCGCGACGAGCAGGGCAAGCAGTCCGGTGTCGACCGTGTTCCAGCGGCGCAGGTAGACGCAACTGAGCGCCAGCGCCACCAGGACCGGGCCAAGGCTGAGGGCGATGGCGGTGCGCCGGGTGGCGGCGGTATTGCGGCTCGCCAGCAGCCAGCCCGCCGGAATCAGCAGCAGAAGGGGAAGACAGGTGGCGGCGAGATTGAGGCTGATGCCGTCACGCCGCACCCAGGTCCAGAGGTTCGAAGCTGCGGGACTGCCGGAAAGGTTGGTGAGGCGCAGGGAATCAGCGTCCGGGATGAACAGCGCTCGTTGGGCGGGCAGCAGCGCCACCACCATCAAGCCCGCCACGGGCAGGGCGGCCAGGATCAGGCTCGCGACCGCCCGGCGGGATCCGAAAACGGGGCGGTTCAGCCGCCCGGGGTCGAGGCGCGTCAACCACTCGCCGGCGCCCAGCCATGCGAGGCCGTACAGCGGATGGACGGCGTCCAGATGCAGGCCGCCGAGGTGGGCCGGGGCGTATTCCAACAGGAACGCGGCGAGGCTCGTCCCGGCCCCGGTGAGGGCCCAGATCCTCCAAGGCAGCGGCTCGCTCGCGACCGGAGAGCCCGCAGGCGCCGTCCGGCGGGCGGACCACCCGGCCGCGATACCGCCGAGCACAATGCCGCCCAGGATGGGAACCTCGGTTCCCGCGCTGACCCAAAGCCCGATGCCGCCGGCCAGACCGGCAGCGAGGAAACAACGCGGCGCCTGCCGTCCGGCAGCGGTGGAATGGTCGGAGGCCACGCCGCCGAGAAGGAGCAGCACGCTCCACAGAGCGAGGATCTCCGCCAGGCCCTGGTCGTTGGGCTGCCCGGGCAGGAACGTGCCGCCGAATGGGAACAGGGTCACGATCGCGGCCGCCAGGATGGTCGCCGGCAGCGTCCCGAACCGCCGCGCCACAAAAAGGACGACGCCGAGCAGAAGCAGCAGGTGCAGCACCGGGTCGGCGGCGAGAGCGGCGCGTTCCACGGACCGCCCGAGCGGGCGGCCGGACAACAGGTGATCGACCCTGGCCACGGCGCCGAGCCACCACCGGTAGGGAGAGGGCGTGAGGATATCGCGGCCCGACGGAGCGTTGTCGTAGTCGACGTGGCGCACGCGCCATTCGTGGCGCGCGAACATCTGCTGGGTCTGGACGATCCACTCGCAGCTGTCGTTGTTGTGCTCGGGCACGATCAGCTGTCTGAACCCGCCGGCGTATCCGGTGGGCGAGGCCGGGTCGGCGACCGCGTCCGTCTCGACCAGGTTGGAGATATATTCGACCCGATGGACGCGGACGACGGTAAGCCAAAGCCAGAATCCGCCCGCACCGATCAGGACCGGAAGCCAGGCAAAGGTGCGAATCCAGGCGGGCAATCTCATGCGGGGACGTCGGCGGTGAAGTGGGGCGCGGGCAACTCAAGCGCAGCCCTCCGGGGGTGGCAAGTGCCGTCAGCGCGGCCCGGGCGGATGCCGCGTCGTCGTTCGCTGTGGCGCGGTCAAATCGAAAGGCCGGGGGCCGACAGGGGCGGAAGCCGGTCCGCTTGACTCGAAGGGCGCGATTCGGTCCTGTACTGGGCGACGGATGTCTTTCACCGCGTTTCGCACGTCAACGGTGGCGAGGGCCCCTTTCCCCACCGTGGGTTGCCTGCTGCTGGCGGGTTGCCTGCTGGCGGCGGCGCGGGCCGAGGAGTCGGGTGGGGAGATCAAGGCGGCGCCGCTGGCGGCGCGGTCGGGTCCCCCGGGAGCGACGCTGTTCACGATCATGCCCCCGGAGCAGACCGGGATCGTGACCCGCAACGCCTACGACGATCCGGCGATGTGGGGGGAGCACTACCAGGAGCTCGTCCTGGGTGCGATGGGCACGGGGGTGGCGATCGGCGACTACGACAACGACGGCCGGCCGGATCTGCTGGTGGTGGACAAAACCGGCGGTTGCCGGCTGTTCCGCAACCTGGGGGGGTGGAAGTTCCAGGAGGTGACGGCGAAGGCCGGCCTGGCCGAACCCGAACTCGGGACCCTGGGGAAAGGCCTGCGCTGGCTGAAGCAGACGATGGGCGAGGGCTCCGAGATCCACACCGGCGTCGGAGCCTGGCGGCAGGGTGCGGTGTTCGCCGACGTGAACAACGACGGCTGGCTGGACATCTACGTGTGCCGTTTCAACGCCCCGAACCTGCTCTACATCAACCAACGCGACGGGACATTCAAGGAGGAGGCCGCGGCGCGGGGTCTGGCGGTGACCGATGCCTGCGGGGTCGGGGCGTTCGGCGACTACGACCGGGACGGGTGGCTGGATGTGTACGTCACCACGAACATGCTGGATGCGGCGCACCATCCAAACGGGCAGCGGGGCTACCTGTTTCACAACAACGGCGACGGCACTTTCACCAACGTGACCGAGAAAGCGGGCATTCACGGCGACATGCAGTCACATTCGGCGACGTGGTGGGATCTCGACGGAGACGGCTGGCCTGATTTGTACGTCACCAACGATTTCGCGGGGCTGGATCGTCTCTATCGCAACAATCGCGACGGGACCTTCACCGACATCATCGGCCAGGTCGTCCCGCACACGCCCTATTCCTCGATGGGCTCGGATTTCGGGGATGTGAACAATGACGGCCGGTTCGATCTGCTGGTGGCGGACATGGCCGCAAGCACCCACGAGATGGATCAGCGCGGCATGGCGTATTCGCGGATGCTCGAGAGTGCCGAATACGCGGGTTCCACGGTCACGCCCCAATACTCCCGCAGCGTGCTCTACCTCAACACGGGAATGGGGCGGTGCCTGGAAGCGGCGCAGATGGCGGGGTTGGCGGCGACGGACTGGACCTGGTCGGTGCGTTTCGAGGACCTGGACAACGACGGACGGCTCGACCTGTTCATCACCAACGGCATGAACCGGGAGCACCAGAACGCGGACCTGCGCGACCGGATCATGAAGGCGGAAAGCCTCACCGATCGGATGCGCATCATGCACGACAGTCCGCGGGAGAACGAGCGGAACCTGGCGTATCGGAACCTGGGCGATCTGCGATTTGAGGAAGTCGGCGCGGCGTGGGGTCTCAATGAACGCGGGGTGAGCTTCGGTGCCGCCTTCGGGGATCTGGACGGGGACGGGGACCTCGACATCGTGTACGCCAACTACCAGAGCGGGGTCACGGTGCTGCGCAATGACTGCCCGACCGGCCACCGGGCGATCATCGCCTTGCGGGGAACGCGCTCGAACCGTTTCGGAGTGGGGACGACGGTGAAGATGGAGAGCGCCCTGGGCCTGCAGGTGCGGCAGCTCGCGGTGGCGCGGGGCTACCTGTCGAGCAGCGAGCCGGTGGTGCACTTTGGCCTGGGTGACGACACGGTGATCCGGCGGCTGACGGTGCTCTGGCCCAGCGGGCAGCAGCAGACGTTCACGGATCTGCCGGCCGACCGGCGTTACACGATCACGGAGCCGTCCGGGCCGGTCTCCCCGCCGCCGCCGTCTCCTCCCCCGGCCGGTCAGTTTGTGGAGGTGAGCGCGGCCGACAACCTTTCGCTGGCGGCGCACGAAGCCAGACGACAGGAGGCAAACCCGCAGCCGCTGCGTCCGGAGAACTTCAACGACCGGGGCCCGGCGCTGGCGGTCGGCGATCTTGCCGGCGACGGTCGGGAGGAGGTGCTGGTGGGCGGGACCTCGGCCGATTCGGCGCGGCTGCTGGCGCCGGCCGGAAACGGGCGCTTTGTTCCGGCGGATGCCTCGGTGTTGGCAAACCGGACGTTGGTCGAAGACGGTCCGGTGCTGCTGTTCGATGCGGATGGCGACGGGCTTGACGATGCCCTGATCACGCGGTCGGGCACCGGCCTGCCCGCAGGGTCTCCGGAGTATCAGCCGCGGCTGTACCTCAACGACGGCCGCGGCGGGTTTCGGCCGGCGCCCGCGGACGCGTTGCCGGCGCTGCCGATCAGCGCCGGGGCGGTGGTGGCGGCCGATTTCGATCGCGACGGCCGGCTGGATGTGTTCATCGGCGGACGGGTCGTGCCCGGCCAGTATCCGCTGGCCCCCCGCAGCGCGCTGCTGGCGAACCGGGGAGGCCGGTTTGAGGATGTGACCGCGGCGATGGCGCCGGGGTTGGGGGAGGTCGGGATGGTGAGCTCGGCGTTGTGGAGCGACGTCGACGGCGACGGATGGCCGGACCTGCTGCTGGCGGTGGAGTGGGGGGAAGTGAAGTATTTCCACAACCGGCAGGGCCGGGGATTCGAGGACTGGACCGAGCGGGCCGGATTTGCCGGGGCGGGCACGGGTTGGTGGACCTCGCTGGCGAGCGCGGACTTCAACGGTGATGGGCGGCCGGATTTTGTGGCCGGCAACGTCGGCCTGAACACCCAATATCACGCCAGCGCCGAGCATCCGGCGCTGCTCTACTACGGAACATTCGCCGAGGGCCGGCCACCCCAGTTGGTGGAAGGCTACTACGAAAATGGGAGACTCTACCCGTGGCGCACGTGGCGGGAGCTTGGAAAACTGATTCCTTCGGTCTTGAGACGCTACCGAACCAACGACGCCTATGCCCGGGCGACGCTGGGTGAGATCCTCGGTCCGGATCGCCTCCAGGCGGCCCGGCGCTTTGCGGCGACGGAGCTGCGCAGCGGTGTCTTCCTGAGCCAGCCCGACGGCACGTACCGGTTCGAACCGTTGCCGCGGATTGCGCAGGTGGCGCCGCTGCAGGGACTGGTGGCGGGAGACTTCGACGGCGACGGCCATGCAGACATCTATGCCGTGCAGAACTCCTACGCGCCGGGCACGGGGGTGGGCCGGTTCGACGGCGGAGTGAGCCAGCTGCTGAAGGGGGATGGGCGCGGCCATTTCACGCCCATCCCTCCGATCGAGAGCGGACTGCTGGTGCCGGGCGATGCGAAGGCGCTGGCGGTCCTGGATCTCGATGGCGATGGCTGGCCGGATTTCCTGCTCACGCGCAACCAGTCGACCATGCTGGCGTTTCGCAACCGCGGCGTCGCCGGGCGGCACAGCTTGAGCGTGCGCCTGCGCGGGCCGCCGGGCAATCCCGACGCGGTCGGGGCGCGCGTAAGCCTGGAGCTCGCCGACGGGAGCACTGAGACCGCCGAAGTGCAGGCCGGCTCGGGCTACTATTCGCAGTCTTCGCCGGGGTGCTTTTTCGGTTATCCGGACGGCAATCCCCCGCGCCAGTTGCGCATCCGCTGGCCCGACGGCACCACGACCGCCCCCGCGATCCCGCCCGACGCCACCGCCATCACGGTCTCCCGGTAATCCGGACCCCATCGGCGTTGCCGCCCGCTTGGGGCGCGGTCTTTTGTCTGGGCGCCCGCACCTGTCGGCCGAAGCGCTCGGGCAGCACTTGGCCGGTGCCACCGCCCCAGGCGGAGGCTGAAGCTGACCGCCGGCAGGGTACGCCGTCAAAACGCACGAGCGTGCGCCCGGAAGCGGGGGAAAGGATTGCGGAGGGCGGAAATCGGTGTTCATCTATGGGCGGACGATTTGGCCTTTGGCAGGCAGTCCCGAACGAGAGTCCCAAGATGAAGCGTATCCTTCTCCTGCTGGGCGCGGTGGCGCCCGCGTTCCTGACGGCGGTTCCGCGGGCGGCGGCCGCGAGCGATTCGATCGAGACGGCGGTATTTTCCGAGGCGAGGAGTGATTATGTGCGTCAAAAACTCCCGGATGGCTCGTTCAAACGGGAGTACTATGCGATCGCCAACGGCGGGTATTCGACGGGGGCGGCCCGCGATCGATCGATTGACGACGTGAAGTTCCCGGCGATTGCCGGCCTGGTCGCCGAGTTCCTTGCCCAGCGGAACTACTATTTCGCGAATGATGCGAAGCAGGCCGACCTGCTGCTGGTCATTTCCTGGGGCACGACGATCACCGCGACGGACTCGACGTATCAGACCGCGCAGAGGGTGATGCTGGACTCAATGAATCATTTCAACACCGCCAACGCCGCCGCGGAGGCGGCCGCCGCCGCCGGGCGGGGGATGGACATCGCGGGCATCCAGTCACCCGAGGCGTCGCTGCGGGACGCGGCCCGGGAGCAGCTGTTCAGCAATTTGTATCAGGCGCGGATGTTCGAAGACATGAGGTATGGCGCCGACGCGCAGAACGCCCGGTTGCTTGGCTACACCCAGGATCTCAACCGGCGGGACAGCCCCGCCCGGTTTGCCGGAGGCGGAACGGCCTACGACGACCTGATTTCGGACATCGAATCTCCGCGTTACTACGTGATTATCGCGGCCTATGATTTCCGCGCCGCGGTGCAGCAGAAAAAGCAGAAGCTGCTGTGGGTGACCCGGGTCAGCATTCAGGCCCAGGGCAACAAGTTCGACCGGGACCTGACGGCGATGCTGGCGAGTGCGTCGCATTACTTTGGCTCCCCGAGCCACGGGCTGATCCGCCGGTATCGGGAAGGGACGGTCAATATCGGGGAGTTGAAGGTCATCGGAGTCGAACCGGACGCGCGGCCGCCGGCGAAGGCGGAGGAAAAACGCTAGGCCGCGGGCCCGGCGGGCCATGACCAACCGGAAGCGAACCGGTCGGATTCCGGCGTCTGCAAGGATCCCCCCGCGGGGGCCCGACGAATCATCGGCGGCGCGTCGGGCCGGGCTGTTCGCCGGGCGCATGCTGTTGTGCACTGCGCTGCTGGGCGTCGCGGCCGTCGTGCGGGCCGGGGAGTCCGACGGCGGGATCAAGGAGGAGGCGCTGGCGCCGCGCTCGGGCCCGCCGGGAGCGACCATGTTCACGGTGATGCCCCCGGAGCAGACGGGAATCGTCACCGCCAACCGCTACGACGACCCCAAGATGTGGGGGGAGCACTACCAGGAACT
>JBAIXJ010000133.1:0-3983 GCA_037916645.1 Opitutales bacterium
GCGGCCCGGATGAAGCAGTAGAACGTCAGCAGAAAGAAGAGCCCCATCAGCGACTCGGTGCGCTGGATGACATAGGTCACCGCCTCGGTCTGGAGGGGATGAAGCGTCCACAGGAGGGCGACGGTGAAGGCGAGGGCGGTCGCCTCGCTGGCGCCATTCGGCCGCAGACCGAGGGCCTGCCCTGCGCGAAGTCGAAGGGTCCGCCGCACGACGCCGAACAGGGTGAGGCCGGCGAGGATATGGATGAGCAGATTGAGCGCATGGTAGCTCCAGACTTGGGTGCCGCTGATCGCGTGGCACAGGGCCAGCGACAGATTGAGCACCGGCCGGCCGCTGACCGTGAGGCCATAGCCCCCGCTCGGCGACAGCACATCCGACAAGGGCCAGAGGTGCCGGATCGACGGGTTGTCCAGGATCGAAGGCGTGTCGTCGAACAGAAAGGGGACGGCGAATGTATTGGAATACGCGGCGAGCGCCGCCAGCGCCAGGAGCGCCGCGCAGCCGAGGATCGTCCGACCGGAGGTGGGAACGTCTGATGCTCGGGAGGAGGGGGGCGGCATGAGGGGACGATGGTCGCGAAAAGCTCGGAAGGCGGAGGCGATGGCGGGGCGCCAGGCGGTTGGATCAGCCCAGGCGCCGGAGGATTTCGTCGATAAGTTGGTAGAGCCCGGCGGCGGCCAGGCTGGCGGCGGACAGCCAAAGAAAGAAGGTCCAGGCGCGGCCGGGGCGCAGATCGGCGTCCAGCCGGCGATAGCGGAGATACAATGCGGCGCCGCCGAGAAACGGCAGGAGGATCGCCTGGCCGATGCCGCTGATCAGGATCAGCGTGACCGGCTTGGGCCAGAGCAGGTAGAGCAGCGCGGCATAAAGGGGCAGGCCGATGCTGCACCAGCGGACGCGGCGGGCCGTGCTGGCGGCGTCGGCGGCGGGGCCGGCCAGGCCAAAGAGCCGGATCGCGTCGGCCAGCAGACGCGCGTTGGAGGCGGTGCCGGCAAAGGCGGTCGAGTACAGCACGGCGAAGGCGCCGAGGAGGAAAATCCACAGCCCCGAGGGCCCAAAGGTCTCCAGGTACATGTGGGCCAGGGTGGCCACCAGTCCGGCGTTGGACACCCGCAGTCCCTTGGCGTACAGGACGGCCGCTCCCAGGATATAGAACGCGGCGGTGACCGAGGTGTAGACCACCAGCGAGGTCCAGGCGTCCACGCGCATCACCCGCAGCCAGCCCTGGGCCCGCGTCCGCCACCCGGCGTCGTCCGCGGTGCGCGGCCCGACCCGGTGGGCGTAACCCTTTTCGAGGCACCAATAGGGGTAGTACAGGAGCTCGGCGGCGCCGACGCCGATGATGCCGAGCGTGGCGAACGCGGAGCCGAAATGCGCGGGCAGGCGGAAGCTCAGACCCTCGCCGAGATTCGCGGCCGTGACGCGAAAGTCGGTCCATTGCAGGGCCGTCACGGCGAGAAAGGTGGCGACCATGAACAGGGCGACCAAGGCGGTGGAAAACATCTCGATCCATCGGTAGCGGCCCCAGGCGAGCAGCGCGGCGCAGGTCGCGCCCAGCAGGACGACCAGCCACGGCTCATCCAGCGGGGCACCCGCCAGCCGGAACACCTCCGCGGTCGCACCCAGGATGCCGCCGACGACCGAAATCATGGCCAGGAACACCGGCAGCCAGAGCCAGAGGAACCAGGAGACGCGCCACCGCGGCCCGGGGATGCCGTTGAGGGCCTGCAGCGTGGTCGCGCCAGTCGCCACGGCAAAGCGGCCGAGTTCAACCTGCACGAACACCTTGATGACGCAGCCCAGGACGATGAGCCACAGCAGGGTGTAGCCGTTTTCGCCGGCCACGCGCGGCGTGAGCACCAGTTCGCCCGTTCCGACGATGCCGGCGGTCAGGATGAGCCCGGGGCCGACGAAACGCAGCGCGTCGACAAGCCGGCCCGGAGGAGCGGACGACAGGGGCGCGGGCATCACTCTGACGCTAGCCGGGGGATGGAAGCCCGGTCAAGGGCGGGGCAGGCCCGCGGCGGGGGCAAAAAAGCGCCCCCGCCCGGAGGCGGGGGCGCTCGATCGTTCAAACCTGAATTACCACCAAAGCGTCGGGCCGGCTAGAACGAGAACTTGGTCGTCAGGATCCACTGGCGCGGATCGATGATGCGGAAGGCCCACGGACTGCCGTCGAAGTTGGCTTGCGTGGCCACCAGGCGCCCGCTCTCGGTGGCATTGTTGCAGTTGAGCCGGATCGACATCACCACCTTGCCGCTGAGAATCTTGCGGGTGTAGGCGATCCACAGATCGGTGTAGTAGTTGCCGTTGTCGCCCCAGATCGGCCGGGTCGTGTCGGCCACGTTGATCACGTTGGGGTTGGTCGGGTCGCCCGATTTGCCGTAGTAGCCGATCGCCGCCTTGGATTCCCAGCGCTCGGCGCCGCCGACGGACCAACCGCGGAACCGGCCGTGGGAGATGTTGTAGTTGGTGATGAACGCCGCGTGGTAAATGCGCTGGTCGGGCGTCACGGCGCCCTCGAGGGCCTTGGCGGTGGCCACCTGCGACACCACGACGTTGTTGTAGTAGTTCTGCGGGCTGGTGTTGCCGTCGGTGTTCTCCGCCAGCGCCACGCTGGTGAACCCATAGCCGGTCCAGAAGTTCCGGAGCGACCAGTGCCGGTTGTTGTTGGGATCGACGAAGTCCGGAATGTCCGAAGTCAGGGACTGCCAGACCGGCAGACGGACCGCCAGCCATTGGTCATACTGCGGCGCAATGTTCGAGTAGACCGCCTGGTCCTTCGATCCGGTGAACTTCATGGTCCAGTCGGCGTTCGGATTGTAGGTGATCTGGAGCTCCGTGCCCTTGGACTTGCTTTGCTGCGTCGCGCCCAGGCTCAGGCCGCTGTAGTAGAGGTAGGGCAGATTGATCAGCTGATAGAGCTTCTGCTGTTCCGCGACGCTGGACAGGTTGAAGTGGGCATCGGTGTTCCAGCCCGAAGTGGCGCTGCTCCCGAGCGAGAAGATGCTGTGCGGATCGCTCGGATCGGGGTTGAGCGTGTAGCCCTGCGCCTCGGCAAGGTGAATGCGCTCGACAGCGGCGGCCCAGAAGAGACCGGTCGTAGTGTCCGAGTAGGCGAGCCGGGTCAGCAGCGTGCTGGCGGCGGTGGTCCGCTCGTTGAGGTTTTGGGTCTCATACCACGTGACGCGGCCGACGAGCTTGTTGTGGAAGAGGCTGATGCCGATCCCGTAGTCCTTCTCCTTGCCAGTCGGCTTGGGCAGCGGCTTGAAGAAGTAGTCGGTCTGGTAGGTGGCCGGCGGATTGAAGTTGTTGGATTGGTTGTAGTAGAAGGTCAGGCCGTCGAGGAGCTGCGAGACGAACGAGTCCTGGCCGCCGCCGAGATTCTGGACCCATTGCCAGTTCTGCAGCGGGCGCAGGGCGCCGCCAAGCGTCTTGGTGCTGCCGGACAGCTTGTCCCACCGCGTCCAACGGCGCATGACGAGGTCGTGGTTCTCCACCCCGTTGTAGCCGTTGAGGTACAGCAGGTCGGGGCCGAGCGCCGATGAAGTGACCTTGCCGTTGATGTCCGTCAGCGCGCCCGAGGTGGTGACGCGCGCGCGGTAGTCATCGTGCCGCCAGCCGAAGGTGGTGATCAGGCGGTTGTCCCAGAAGTAATCCTGCATGGCGAACTGGGAGCCCTTGACTTCGCGCTGAGTCCGGAAGCTGCCGGCGTCAGAGAAGACCGCCTGCTCGATGACCTTGTCGTTCTGGAAGACGTTGCTGTTATAGTTCCAGACCTCGATGTTGCCCGTGGTCGGACCGTTCCAACCCTGGTTGCCGTAGAAGCCGGTCGAGTGCGTGACCGTGGCCTGCGGATCGCCCGGGTTGGCCAGGTAGAAGTGGCGGACCAAGGCGGTGTTGCTCCAGAGCGCCTGGTTGTAGAGCAGGGGATTGCGGTCAAAACGCAGCTGGGCGTCCTGATCGCCGCCCACGTAGTTCAT
>JBAIXJ010000134.1:0-8181 GCA_037916645.1 Opitutales bacterium
CTGTTTCCGATCTTGCGTTTTTTCTAGCTGTGCCGTTCCGTGCGCGGTCGCGCAGAGCGAGCCCGAATGTCATCCGACGAAGTCGTCGTACTGATCATCGCAGGTGTGATCGTCTGGAAAATGTGGGCGCCGTGGTATCGCACGGCCCTCGCATTTTACGCGAACTCTCGGTCGTCGGGTTTCGAGCTCGTGGAGCTCTCGAGCCCGATCGTTGCCCTCGCTGCCCTGCTGCTCGTCCTGCTTACCGCCGCGAGTCATGATGTCCGCAACGACGTCGTCTATCTCGGCTTCTACTCGGTCCTGGGATTGGCTTGGATTGCGCTGGCGCTCGGGGCGAGCACGGCAAATGGCTTGGATTTCCGAAGCGACGTCATCGAACGCAGGAATCCCTCCGCCCTGTGCGCATGGTTGGGCGCACTGGCGGGCCACACGCTGGCCTTCGCCGGTGCCAACATTGGAGACGGCCCCGGATGGTGGGTCGTGCTGTATTGCGCCACCTTGGCCAACGGCACCGTCCTCCTCGCCTGGGCCGGATATGAGGCCCTCACCGCTATCTCGGAAAACGTCACGATCGAGCGAACGGTCTCCTCCGGAATCCGTCTCGGCGGTCTGCTGTGTGCCTCTGGGCTCATTTCCGGCCGGTCCGCCAGCGGTGATTGGGTCGACGCTTCCGCGGCCTTCGGCGTTTTTGTCCGAAACGTCTGGCCGGTCGCGCTCCTCTTGGCGATCGCCACTGCATTCGAGCGGACGCTGGGCCCGCCCGCCCGGTCCGCGCGCGACCGGCCAGAGATCGGCACCATCGTCGGCGGAATCTTTCCCGCCCTACTCCTGATATGCATTGCGGTATCCTGGATCCTGCATCTCGGCCACTGGTAGATCCGGTCCCCCAATGGGAGGTGCGTGCGCCGCTGGCGGGCGAGGCCGCCCTGGAGTTCCGTCGCAACGCCATCTTCTCCGCCTGCAAATGGGATCCGCAAATCGGGGATCAACCCATTTTGGCGTCCTTTCCCTTGGTCATTTCGCGGTCCACTTGGCGATTTCTCGCCCGGGAGGCCGAAACACTGGCCCGCGAAACCGCCCAGCTCGAATCATTCCTGCTCTCAAACCCTGCCGTGCACCGGACCTTGGGCCTCCCACGAACCGTGCGCCGTGCGCTTTCCCGCGGAGGCGACCCGAGCGCAGCGGCGTTTCGGGTGCTCAGGTTTGATTTTCACCCCACGGACGAAGGCTGGAGGGTGAGCGAGGTGAACAGTGATGTGCCGGGCGGCTTCGTCGAGGCTAGCGGGGTCGCCCGGGAAATGCTCCCCTATCATTCCGATTGCGAGCTGCCCGGTGATCCTGTCGATGCGATTGTCGCGGCGTTCCAAAGCCGGCTCGCGCCGGGGGATACCGTTGGACTGGTCCATGCCACGGCATATACCGATGACCGGGAGGCCATGGTGGTCCTCGCCAGACGCCTGACGGGCGCGGGACTTGAGCCGGTCTTGCTGAGCCCGGCCAACCTCGCTTGGCGCCACGGTCACGCGCATTCGGTCGCCGCGTGGCGCCAAGGCAAACTTGCCGCCCTTTTCAGGTTCTTTCCGGCTGAATGGTTGCCGAACCTCTCCGCTCGCTGCGGCTGGCATCACTTCTTTCGCGGCGGCCACACGCCATGCGTGAACCCGGCATGGTCGGTCATATCCCAATCCAAGCGTTTCCCGCTCGCCGCGGCCAAGCTGGGCCGGTGGGACGGTGCCTGGTGTCGACGGCAGCCCGAGACTTGCGATCCGCGCCACCCCGGTCCCGGAGACAGCAGGCAATGGGTGCTCAAACCTGCGCTCGGGCGCATCGGTGAGGACATCGGTCTGGAAGGCGTGACACCGGAAAAGGAGATGCGCGCCATTCGTCGAGCCGCCTTCTGGCGACCCGGACGGTGGGCTGCACAAAAGCGCTTTCGCTCGAAGCCCTTGGTTACAGATGGTGGCTCCATGCACTTGTGCTTGGGCGTCTATGTCATCGACGGCCACGCCGCAGGCATTTATGGACGTATCTCGGACCGGCCGCTGATCGATAGCACAGCCCAGGACATCGCCGTGTTTGTTCCGCGTGAGTCGAGTCAGCCTGCCAATTCCTGTCCGCCATGAGATCCCTCCCCGCGATTACCTATGAAAGCTGGACGCCCCCGGTCAGCCGGTGGTCGCCATGGGCCAAGCCGGTCCTGTTTGCCCAAGAAGGGCCCGATGCCCCCCGCCAGACTCCGGGTCCCATCAATCCAGCCGTGAAAACGTGGATCGATAGCTTCAGCGGGAAATCAGCCTTCGTGATCGATCTGCCCGGACCGATGTCCGTCGAACTCGGTCTGCAGCTTGCCCGACTGGGCTGGAGGCCGGTGCCGCTCTTCAACACCACCTGCGGCCCGATGGCGATCGTGGACGCGGAGGAAATCCGCGTTTGCCTGTTCGCCTGGGCAAACGACATCGCTTCCATCGCTTTGCCGGCCGAGGCACCCCCCGCTTTTCTGCTCGATTCGCATCGGCATGCGGGCCGGCAGGCGCCAACGCCGGGGGATTTTGACAACCGCTGGGTGACGTTCCCGCAGGACTTCCCCTCGGGGCGGCTCTTCCGGGCCGCAGGAATCGAAAACATCGTGCTCTGGCAAGAGCGCTCCGGGCAGCCTGACACCGACCTGTCACACGTCATGCTCCGCTGGCAACAATCCGGACTGAACATCTGGATCAAGGCGCGGGATCCCGCCGAGGCACCCCAGCCGTCGACAATCGATCGCTCGCCCTGGTATCGGACCGTGCTGGAACGCCTGGTGCTCGCGTGGGGGTTAAAACGCAACAATAGCGGCGGCTTCGGCGCTTCCATTCCGATGCCGTCGAGCGGCGGATAGCCGGTTATCCGTTTCCCCGAGTTGCGTCCCATCGCCCGGTTTTCGGCCATGCCCACCGCGCAGATCCTCGTTCTCGGCCTGGGCAACGACATCCTCACCGACGATGCCGTGGGGCTCAAGATTGCGGACGCGGTGCGCGAGCGGCTGGCCGGCGATCCGCGCATCGAGGTCCGGTCCACCACGGAAATGGGCCTGGCGCTGCTCGACGAGATCGCGGGCCGATCCGCGGTGGTCCTCGTCGATTCAGTGCAGACCGGCCGCGCTCCGCCGGGTCACCTGCACGAATTCGATGCCGCGGCCCTGACGGGTGTCGGCTCCACCGTGCCGCACATGCTGGGCGTCGGCGAGACCCTGGCTCTCGGGCAATTGATGGGACTGGCCATGCCGCGGCAGGTGCGGGTCTTCGCCATCGAGGTAACAGACCCGTTCACGCTCGGCACCGAAATGACCGCCGCGGTCCGCGACGCGGTCACTTCCACAGCGGGGAAGATCGCCGAAACCGCCCGAACGCTGGCGCAAATCGTCGGCGCCAATGCCGCGAACTCCGGCGCCCCTGACGCCGGCTGATTCACCGGATCAGTGCCGCTCGCACAGGTACTGCACCGCATTAGCTCCGGTTTTCGGATGCGGTTCTCGACTTCTTATCGTCGGACCGGCCGGCTGTTATTTGACTCGCCCACCGACGCCTGAGATAAGCGTGTAGCGCCCGGCCGTTACGCCAGTGCGGCGGCGCGAAGCATCCCAGCCAATCCTGCAGTCCCTTTCAGCGTATGAACTTGTACGTGCTGCTGAAGATGGTGCCTGACACGGTCGAGGAACTGAATGTGGCCGGCGACAACCGCTCGCTGGACGCCGAGTACCTCCGTTTCAAACTCAACGACCCGGACGAACACGCCCTGGAGCAGGCGCTGCTCCTCAAGGAAAAGCACGGCGGCACCATCACGGTGGTCACGCTCGACGCCCCGGAGGTGGACGACGCCCTGTTCACGGCGTTGGCCAAGGGCGCCGACCGGGCCGTCAAGATCCCGGCCGACCAGGCGGCGCTGGGCACCATCGCCACCGCCAAGGCGTTTGCGGCGTTCTTTGCCGCCCTGCCCGCTCCCCTTGCCGCCGACGCGTTGATCCTTCCCGGCTCCCAGGCCGTGGACGATCTCGAGGGAGAGGTGGCCGCCTATCTCGCCGAACTCCTCAAGCTGCCCTACCTCGGCGTGGTGTGCGGCGTCACCGCGGTCGACGGCAAGGTGACTGCCGTCAAGGAGTTCTCGGGTGGCCTGCGCGGGCGGTTCGAGGTGCCAATGCCCGCGGTGCTCGGCATCCAGTCCGCCGAAAAGCCGCCCCGCTATGTTCCGGTGGCCAAGGTGCGCGCCGCGATGAAGGCGGCCAAGATCGAGACCGCCGCGATCGAGCCGCCCGGACCCGCCCGGGCCCTGGACCTCGACCACATGTACAAGCCCGAACCCACCGGCCGGGCCAGGATGCTGGAAGGCGCGCCCGAGGAGGTGGCGGCCAGGATCACCGAGGTGCTCGCCGAACACGGCGTCGCCTGAACCTCAACCACCGGACAACAACATGAGCACAGCCATTCTAGTTTTGGTGGAACAACTCCGGGGTCAGGTGGCGGACATCACCTTCGAAATGCTGGGGGCTGCCCGCAAGATGGCGGCATCGGCGCAACGGCCGGTCCATGCGGTCGCGCTGGGCCGCGACGCCGCGGGCCTGGCCACCCGGCTGGGCGCCGCGGACAGCGTGCTGGTGGTGGACGATCCGGTCCTCGATCAACCCACCGCAGAGGCGGCCGTCGCCGTCCTCCAACAGATCATGGAGCAGAAACAGGCCGGGCTCCTGCTGCTCGGCGGCACCAACGTCTCCTTCGGCCTGGGCACGCGCCTCGCCGCCCGGACGCAGCTGCCGTTTGTGAACTTCTGCAAGGGCGCGCGCACCGACGGCGACGCGCTGGTGCTCACCAGCCAGCTGTTCGGCGGCAAGATCCTGTCAGACGTGAAACTCGCGCAGGGCCGCGGCATCGCCAGCATCTACCCGGGCGCGTTCCCGGCCGACGCGGGCCGGAGCGACAAAACCCCGGCCGTGGAGAAACTCGCCCTCGCGGTGCCGGCCCCGAAGGTCGTCTTCCAGCAATACATCGAGCCGGAGGCCGGCGACGTCGACATCACCAAGCAGTCGGTGCTGGTCGCCGTGGGCCGCGGCATCCAGTCGGCCGACAACGTCCAGCTCGCGGAGGAACTCGCCCAGACGCTCGGCGGCGCCGTGTGCGCCTCGCGCCCGGTGATCGACCAGGGCTGGCTGCCGCTGAGCCGGCAGGTCGGCAAGTCCGGCATGACGGTGAAGCCGCGGGTCTACCTGGCCTTCGGCATCAGCGGCGCGCCGGAGCACTGGGACGGCATGCAGAACTCCGAGTGCATCATCGCCGTTAACACCGATCCCAAGGCGCCCATCTTCGATGGCGCCCACTACGGCGTCGTCGGCGACGCCGTGGAGTTGATCCCCCTCCTGAACGAAAAGATCCACGCCAAGAAAGGTTGAGTCCCCATGAATCCCGTCCAGGTCTCGGTTTTCGGTCTGCCGGGGGTGGGAGTGTTGTGGGGCCTGACGCTGGTGGCCTTCGGCATTTTCGGGTGGCGCTGCTGGCAACTCATCGGGCTGGTGCGCCGCGGCCGGTTTGAGAACCGCTTCGACCACCTTGGCACGCGCGCCTGGCACGCGGCCAAGGGCGTTCTGCTGCAACCGCGCATCTTCAACGAGCGCAGCATCGGCCTGCCCCATTTCCTCATCTTCTGGGGCTTCGTCGTCTATGTCGTCTGCTTCAACTGGGCATTGCTGCGCGGCCTGCTCCCCTTCCTGCCGATCCCTTTCCCCGACGCCGTCGGCCCGGCCGCGCTCTTCCTGGACGTGTTCTCCGTGCTGGTGCTGATCTCGCTGGCCGTGGCCGTGGCGCGCCGCTTGTTCGCGCCGCCGCCTCATCTCCACCTGAGCCTGGATGCGAACCTCATCCTCGCGCTCATCGGCGTGCTGATGCTGAGCACGCTGTTCCTCGCCGCCTTCCGCGTGGTGGCCGAGGGCGGGCAGGGCGGCGCCTGGACCCCGTTCGGCCGCCTCCTGGCGCCGGCCTTCGCGAGCCTGGCCCCCGAGCGGGCCGGCGCGCTCGCGACCGCCATGTGGTGGACCCACATGGTCGTGGTGCTCGGCTTCCTCGTCTATCTGCCGTATTCGAAACACCTCCACCTCCTCGCCTCGCCCTTCAATGTCTTCTTCAACGACGCGCCGATCCGGCCGCCCGGCGATCTCGCGATTCCCGGCGCCAAAGACGACTTCACCGCCGGGGCGTCCAAATGGGAGGAGCTGACGTGGAAGCAGCTCTTCAGCGGCTTCTCCTGCGCCGAGTGCGGCCGCTGCGACCGCGCCTGCCCGGCCACGACCGCCGGGTATGCGATCGAGCCGCAGCAGATCATCCAGAAGCTCAAAAAGCACATGATGGCGACGGGGCTGGCCGGCAACGGCGACGGCCGGCCGGCGCTGATCGGCGGCGTGATCACCGAGGCCGAACTCTGGGCCTGCACCACCTGCCTCGCCTGCATGAGCCGGTGCGCGGTCTGGAACGAGCAGGTGCCGCTCATCGTCATGCTCCGCCGCCAGCTCGTGAGCCAGGGCGCGGTGCAGCGCACGGTGCAGGACATGCTCGCCAATCTCACCCGCTACGGGAATTCCTTCGGCAAGTCCGACCGGATGCGGGCGCGCTGGGTCCAGGCCTCGGGCCTCAAGATCAAGGACGCCCGCAAGGAGCCGGTGGAGTACCTCTGGTTCGTCGGCGACTACGCCTCCTACGATCCGCGCTGCGAGGAGATCACCCGGAAGACCGCGAAGGTCTTCAGCCAGGCCGGGCTCGACTTCGGCCTGCTCTACGAGGCGGAGCGCAACGCGGGCAACGACGTCCGCCGCGTCGGCGAGGAGGGCCTGTTCGACATGCTGCGGGAGAAGAACCAGCAGGCCTTTGCCAAAGCGCGTTTCCAGGCCATCGTCACGACCGACCCGCATACGTTCAACGCGCTGAAGAACGAATACGCGTGGAACGGCAACCGCGTGCCGGTGAAACACTACACCGAGGTGCTCGACGAGCTGCTCGCCGCCGGGCGGCTGCCGCTGAAGAAGAAACTGGCGGGCCGGGTCACCTACCACGATCCCTGCTACCTCGGCCGCTACAACGGCATCTACGAGCCGCCGCGCCGGGTGCTGCGGGCGCTTGGGCTCGAGGTCGTCGAAATGCCGCGCACCCGCGAACACAGCCATTGCTGCGGCGCCGGCGGTGGGCGCATCTGGATGGAGGACACCGAGAAGATCGCGGAGCGCCCCGCCGAGAACCGCATCCGCGAAGCCGCCGCGCTGGCCGATGTGCCCACCGTCGTTGTCGCCTGCCCCAAGGACATCGCGATGTTCCGCGACGCCCTCAAGACCACCGGCACCGAGGGCAAGCTCGCCGTGCGCGACCTCGCCGAACTCGTCGCCGAGGCCATGGAGGTCTAGCGCGGCCGCCCTCCCACTGATCGCCCATCGCTTACTGCCTACCGCCCACCTTAACCCAGCCCGATTGCAACCAAGGACTCCCATGTCCGTGATGCTTGAACCCGAACTGGACATTCGCGGGGCGACCCTCGAAACCGTCCTCCAGACGCCGGAAGGCAAGCGCATCCTGACCTGCATCCAGTGCGGCACCTGCGCCGGCACCTGCCCCTACGGCGAGTACATGGAATTCCCGCCGCGGCGGATCATCAACATGCTCCGACGGGGGCGGATTGAGGAGGTCTACAAGTCCGACAGCATGCTGCGCTGCGTCGCCTGCTACGCCTGCATGGCCAAGTGCCCGCGCGGTATCCGGCTCTCCGATGTCCTCCTGCCCCTGGTCAAGGAGCAGACGCTCATCCACCGGCCCGAGATCCCCGCCGAGCTGCAGAAAACGCTGCAGAACACGCTGCGCTACGGCAATCCGATGGGCGAATCCTCCCGCAAGCGGGTCGCCTGGAAGACCACCGCTCCGGTGCCGGTGCCCGTCATGGCGGAGATCAAGCGGCCGGTTGACGTGCTGTGGTTCGTGGAGTGTTACACCTCCTATTACGGACGCGGCCAGGACAACAGCCGCGCCACGGCCAAGCTCCTGCACGCCCTCGGCATCGACTTCGCCATCCTCGGCAACGAGGAGAAATGCGCCGGGGACTGCGGCCAGCTCACCTGGGAGTCGGGGCTCTTCGAGACGCTCACCGACTTCAACATGGAGATCTTCAAGAAGTATGAGTTCA
>JBAIXJ010000135.1:0-3489 GCA_037916645.1 Opitutales bacterium
CGATCTCCCGCACGTTGATCTGCATGCCGATGGCCACGAAGAACACCGCGCTGAACACGTCGCGCAGCCCCTCGAAGGTGCGGTCCACCTGCGTCCGGTGCGGCGTCTCGGCCACGATGGCGCCGAGAAGGAACGCCCCGAGGGCGAGCGAATACCCGGCCCGCTGCGCGAGCAGCGCCATGGTCAGCAGCAGCCCGGCGACCAGGAGCGTCTGCAGCTCCTCGGCGGCGCTCGCGCTCATCCGCCGCAGCAGCCACGGCACGATCAGCAGCCCGCCGACGCCGGCCAGGACCACGAAGGCGCCCAGCAGACCCAGCGTCTCCCCCAGCCGCGCCGCGCCGGCCTGCCCGAACTGCACGAACGAACTGAGCAGCGTCAGCATCGCCACGGCCACGATGTCCTCGACCACCACCACGCCCATGGCGTACTGCCCGGTCTTGTCGTGCGTCATGCCGGTCTCGAGGAGCACCTTGCTGATGACGGCCGAGCTCGAGATCATGAGCATGCCGGCCAGGAACAGCCGCTCCACCTCGTTCCAGCCGAGCAGCAGGCCCGCCAGCCGCGAGAGCGTGTAGACCAGATTGGCCTCGATCAGCGTGGCCAGGACCAGCGAGAAGCCGAGCCGCCGCAGCCGCCGCAGGCTCAGCCGCATGCCGATCGAGAACATCAGGAAGATCAGGCCGACCTGGGAGAGCGTCTCGATCCGGCTGAAGTTCGACACCAGCGTGAACGGCGGCGTGTACGGGCCGACCAGCATGCCCGCCGCCAGGTAGCCCACCACGACCGAAAGATGCAGCCGCTGGCAGATCCAGCCGACCGCGCCGGCGACGACGATTACCACCGCCAGATCTTGGATGAAGTTGATGCCCGGCATGCCGCGATTCGGGGTTGACGACGCGAATCGACAACGACGCGAAACGCCTCATGGTCAAGCGCATCCTTGCCGCGGATTTTCACCCCGCGTCGCACGCGCCGGACCGTCATCTTGTCTGGAATACCTTTGACAATTTTCCACCCCGACGATTGCTTTCCTTGGGTCTCTCCCACCTGCCGCCCACCCTAACGACATGGCCAGCAATCCTTTGTTCGGTTACTTCTCGAACGACATCGGGATCGATTTAGGCACGGCGAACACGTTGGTGTACGTGAAGGACAAGGGAATTGTTCTGCGCGAGCCTTCCGTGGTCGCCATCAGCACCTCCTCCCGCAAGGTTCTGGCCGTCGGTGAAGAAGCGAAGCGGATGCTCGGCCGGACCCCGGGCAACATCCAGGCCATCCGGCCGATGAAGGACGGCGTCATCGCCGACTTCGACATCACCGAGGCGATGCTGCGCTATTTCATCCGCAAGGTGCACAGCGCGTCCTTCCGCGTGGCGCCCCGCGTGATCATCGCGATCCCCTCGGGCATCACCGAGGTCGAAAAGCGCGCGGTGAAGGAGTCCGCCACCCACGCCGGCGCGCGGGAGGTGCTCACGATCGAGGAGCCGATGGCCGCCGCGATCGGCGTCGGCCTCCCCGTCGACGAGCCGGCGGCCAACATGATCGTGGACATCGGCGGCGGCACGACGGAGATCGCGATCATCTCGCTCGCCGGCATCGTGTTTTCGAAATCCATCCGGGTCGCCGGCGACGAGCTGGACAACGCGATCATCGCCTACATGAAACGGGCGTACAACCTCCTGATCGGCGAGCGCACCGCGGAGGAGATCAAGATCCGGATCGGGTCGGTCTACCCGCTCGAGGAGGAGCTGTCCATGGAGGTCAAGGGCCGCGACTCGGTGGCCGGCCTGCCCAAGACGATCCACATCACCTCGCAGGAGATCCGCGAGGCGCTCAGCGACACGATCGCCGCCATCGTCGACGCCGTGCGCAGCGCCCTGGAGCGCTGCCCGCCCGAGCTTTCGGCCGACCTGGTGGACCGCGGCTTTGTCATGGCCGGCGGCGGCTCGCTCATCCGCAACATCGACCGCCTGCTGAGCGAGAAGACCGGCCTGCCGGTCACGATCGCCGACGATCCGCTGAGCGCCGTCGCGAACGGCACCGGCGTGGTGTTGAGCGACCTGAACTTCCTGCTCCCGCATTTTACGAGCGAGGCCAAGAGCTGACGGCGGGCCGGCGGGGCCGATGGACGCGAGGAAGATGAGGATCCCCGGGCGCGGGCGTCCCCGGTAGGCGGTCAGCTTGCCCGTTCGGCTTCGCTCAGGGCCCCGAGCCGGGTCGAGGGGCTGACGCCTTTCGACCATTTATCCCGATGGCGCGAGCACCTGTCAGCCGAAGCGCCCGGCAGCGGCCGGCTGATGTCCGTGGCGCAACGCGAAGGCTGAAGCCCGCGGCCTACACTCCAGGAGGTCGCGGGATCAAACCTGAAGGCGAATGGGCTGGAACCGTTCCGCCCATTCGTCGCTTGCGCCGCCGGCAGAAAAGTATCGGATCGGTCCGTGCGTTTCGTGGACTAACGCTCACCGCCGCCCGTGCCTTCCCAACGTTTCGATCAGGCCAAGCCCTTCGTCGCCCTCGGCATCGTCGTGCTGGCATGGGCGCTGCTCCCGATCGGCGTGAAGTCGCTGCTGCGGGTCAGCCTCTTCGAGCTGCAGGCCCCGATCCCGGCCGCCGCGTCGTACGCGCGCGACCTCCAGGGCTACTGGGCCGAGCGGACCCATTCGAAGAACGACCTGATCGAGGCCGGGCGCGAGCTGCAGCGGATCTACGCCGGCTACGAATTCCAGGCGCAGCAGACCGAGGCGCTGCGCGCCGACATCGCGCGCCTGGAGCAGCTTCTGCGCCTGCCGTCGAATCCCAACTACCGCTTCGAGCCCGCCCGCGTGGCCCGGCGCGACTTCACCGCCTGGTGGCAGGAGCTGCTCATCCGGAAGGGCGCCAACTACGGGATCCCGGTCGGCGCGCCCGTGGTCTACGCCGGCGGGGTGGTCGGCCGCGTGCGCGAGGTCCACGCCTACACCGCGGTCGTCGACCTCGTGTCCAGCCCGCGCATGCGCCTCGCCGCCTCGATTGAGGAGGACAGCCGCCCCGTGAGCTACCAGGGCGGCGTCAATCCGCCGCTGGCGCCCGCCCACGGGATCGTGGAATTCGTGCCGCCGGACATCTTCGCCTCGCCAACCACCCCGAAGCGCCTCGTCACCTCGGGACTCGGGGGCGTGTTTCCGTCCGGACTGACGATCGGCTACATCACGCGGCTGGAGGCCAGCACCGACGGCCTGTTCAAAAGCGGCGACGTCGTGCTCGACCCGCGCCTGTCGCAGCTCAGCGAGGTGACCGTGCTTGTGCCGCTCAACGCCGACACCCCGGCATCCGCGCCCCCGGCGCCGCCGCGCTGACCGCCGCTTCCCGCTTTCCGGAGACCGCCGTCATGCAACGCCGCTGGCTGATCCCGTTTGCCACGATGATGCTGCTGTGGTGGCTGATCGCGCAGGTCAACCACGTCCTGGCGCCGCATGGCATCACGTTTTTCGTCAGCGGACTCCTGGTGAC
>JBAIXJ010000136.1:0-4268 GCA_037916645.1 Opitutales bacterium
TACACCTTCAAGGTGCGCGCCGCCGACGCGGACGGCCGTTGGAGCGAACCGGCCTCGTTCTCGTTCGTCATCCTGCCGCCGTGGTACCGCACCCCGTGGGCCTACGCGCTGTTCGCTTTCGCCTCGGCCGGCGGCGTCTACGGCGGCTACCGGATGCGCGTCCGGCAGATGCGGGCGCGCACCCTCCAACTGGAATCCCTCGTCCGCCGGCGCACGGAGGAACTCGCGCGCGCCAACGCCGCGAAGACCGATTTCATCGCGAACATGAGCCACGAGATCCGCAACCCGCTCAACGGCGTCATCGGGCTCGCCGGCCTGCTGCAGGAATCCCGGCTCGATCCCAAACAGCGCGACATGGCCGTCTCCCTGCGCAAATGCGCCGAGTACCTGTCGACCCTCGTGGAGGACGTGCTCGACTTCTCCAAGATCGAGGCCGGCCGCATCACCATCGACGCCCAGCCGTTCAGCCTGCGCGGAGTCCTCGCCGACGTCGGCTCCATCTTCGCCTGGCAGTCCCAGGAGCAGCAGATGCCGATCATCACCCGGATCAGCCCGCGCCTGCCCGAGACGGTCATGGGCGACGAGGCGAAGATCAAACAGATCGTCATCAATTACGTCGCCAACGCCCTCAAATACGCGGGCCGCGGCACGATCGAAATCAACGTCGAGGCGCACACCGAGGTGGGGCAGACCGTCGAGATCGCGATCGAGGTGCGCGACCACGGGCCCGGCATCCCCTACGACGAACAGCCGAAGCTGTTCGAAAAATTCAACCGCGGCCGGCGGGCCCAGCAGGAGAAGATCCGCGGCACCGGCCTCGGCCTCGCCGTGTGCCGGGCCTACGCGGAAAAGATGGGCGGGGCGGTCGGCCTCACCAGCATCCCCGGCGAGGGTTCGACCTTCTGGTTCCGGGTCGCCCTGCCCGTGCCGGCCCAGCAGCTGAACGGGGCGGCGGCGGCCGAGCGGCCGCGCCCGGTCGTGGCCACCACCCGCGCCCTGATCGTCGAGGACCAGGAGTACAATCTGCTGGTCATCGACAGCATCCTCACCCGCCTCGGCTACAAGACCGACCACGCCACCGACGGCAACGACGCGCTGACGAAGCTGCAGGCCAACCTCTACGACATCGTGTTCATGGATTGGGATCTGCCCGGCCTGAACGGCGTCGAGGTCACCCGCCGTTTCCGCGCCTGGGAGCCGCCCGAGCGCCACACGCTCGTGGTGGCGACGACCGCCTATTCCACGCCCGAAAAGCGGCGCGACTGCCTCGAGGCGGGCATGGATGGTTTCGCTGCCAAGCCGCTCAGCCCGGAGAAGATCAAGGCCACCATCCAGAATCTCAGCGGCCCGCTGCGTGCGGGCTCCTCGATCCAGATCCGCACGGCCGAGGAGGCGCCGCGCAAGACGCTCGATCTCTCCATCTTCCGCTACATGGCCGACCAGCAGACGGACAAGGTGCGCCAGCTCGCCGAGGAGTTCATCGCCGCGCTCGACAAGGACGTCGCCCTGCTCGCCGACGCGGTGCGGGGCGGCAGCATCGAGAATACGCGCCGCCAGGCGCACCGCATCCTGTCCCAGACCGCCCTCATTTCCGCGACCCAGGTCGCCGCCGTGGCCACCTCCATCCAGGAGGCCGCGCGCGGCGGGGACATCGAGACGCCGCGCGCCGTGTTGTCGTCCTTCGAGGCCGAGGTGGCCCGCCTCAAGGAGAATTTACGTTCCGCTCTCGAAACGAGCTGAGCTTCGAAAAGCCCTTGTTGACCGCGTAGCGGATCAGGTCCGGCGTGCGGTGCAGCCCGAGCTTGCTCATGATGTTGCGCCGGTGGAGCTGCACGGTGTACCGGCTGAGGTTGAGCTCCCGCGCGACCTCCTCGTTCGTCAGCCCCCCGCCCAGCAGGGCGAGGAGCTCCTGCTCGCGTTCGGTGAGCACCTTCGGAAACGCCTTCGGCTCGGTGCGGAGCCGCTGGCGCACCTGCTGCACGACCTCGGTGAAAAAGACCCGTCCCTTGATCACCTCGTCGATCGCCTGCTTGAGGACGTCGACCGACTGCCGGTTCTTGTCGACGTAACCGTGCATGCCCGAGTTGAGCACGCGGTAGAGCGTGTAGTCGTCGCATTCCGTGGACAGCGCCAGGATGCGAACCCGCGGGTCCATCGCGATCAGCTCGTCCGCCAGCGTGACCCCGTCCTTGTCCGGCAGATTCAGGTCCAGCAAGATGATATCGGGCCGGAATTTCCGGCAGAGAGCCAGCCCGGTGGCGGCGTCCTCCGCCTCCCCCACCACGCTCAGGCGAAAGTGATCCCGGCAGATCTTCTTCAGCAAATCCCGGAACATCGCCTGGTCTTCAATGAGGACGATCTTCAGCGGCATGTGGAGCGGAACATGTCCGACCGCCAGCACCGACACGAGTCTAAACATCTCAAGGAAATTTTCCCGAACACTGAACTTGGCTCACTTCGGCGGCGGTAAGCCTGCGGGGAACCCGGCCGGACGGCACCGCCGGCGCCGGCATATTCGCTTTGCAACCCCGGCGGGCGTGCGCATGGTTGGAAGGTCAAAATCATAACCGGGGAGTCCGGAGCGCCGGGCTGAGATTGGAGGACGATCGCCTCCTCGACCCTCAGAACCTGATGCGGGTCATGCCGCCGTAGGGAACCGCTGCCGCGGTCGACGTGGCGGCGTCGGAACTCCGGCGGCGCGAACCGCCTCACACCTTGGAAGCCATGTCCAACGCTGCCACACCTGCCGCCAACCCGCCGACGCCCGTCACCGGCGACCGGCCGACGATACGCCGGACCTACCTCGCTGGCTCGCGGGCGGACCTGCGCGTGCCGATGCGCGAGATTACACTCCAGCCTTCCCGCAGCCTCGCGGGCGACCTCGTTCCGAACGAACCGGTGCGCGTCTACGACACCTCGGGGCCCTGGGGCGACCCCGCGTTTCATCAGGATCCCACCCGCGGGCTCCCGCCGACGCGCCTCGCCTGGATTCGCGAACGCGTGGACACCGTTGAATACGACGGGCGCGCCGTTCAGCCCATCGATGATGGCTATCTGAGCGACAGCCACGCCCGCACCGCCGCGGCAAGCGGCCGGTTTGCCCGGTTCCCCGCCCTGCGCCGGCGTCCGCTGCGCGCCGCGAGCGGCCCCGTCACCCAGCTGGCCTACGCCCGCCGGGGCATCATCACCCCGGAGATGGAGTTCGTCGCACTGCGCGAAAACATGAAACTGCAGGCGGCCTCGGCCCGCCTCGAGCCCGCCCCCGGGGCGGCGCGCGATTCGCTGGAGCACCAGCACGCCGGCGAACCGTTCGGCGCGGCGATCCCGCGGGAGATCACCCCGGAGTTCGTGCGGCGGGAGGTGGCGCGCGGCCGGGCCATCATCCCGGCCAACGTCAACCACCCGGAACTCGAGCCGATGATCATCGGCCGCAACTTCCTGGTGAAGATCAACGCCAACCTCGGCAACAGCGCCGTGGCCTCGTCCATCGAGGAGGAGGTGGAGAAGATGCGCTGGGCGATCCGGTGGGGGGCGGACACCGTCATGGATCTCTCCACCGGGAAGAACATCCACGAGACCCGCGAGTGGATCATCCGCAACTCGCCCGTGCCCATCGGCACCGTCCCCATCTACCAGGCGCTGGAAAAAGTAGCCGGCCGGGCCGAGGAGCTCACCTGGGAGATCTTTCGCGACACGCTGATCGAGCAATGCGAACAGGGCGTGGACTACTTCACGATCCATGCGGGCGTCCGGCTGCCCTACATCCCGCTCACGGCGCGTCGCATGACGGGCATCGTGTCCCGCGGCGGCTCGATTCTCGCCAAGTGGTGCCTCGCCCACCACCAGGAGAACTTCCTCTACACGCACTGGGACGACATCTGCGCGATCATGGCCGCCTACGACGTGTCGTTCTCCATCGGCGACGGCCTGCGGCCCGGTTCGATCGCGGACGCCAATGACGAGGCCCAATTCGCCGAATTGAAGACGCAGGGCGAGCTCACGCGGCGCGCCTGGGCCCACGGGGTGCAGGTGATGAACGAGGGCCCCGGCCACATCCCGATGCACCTCATCCGCGAGAACATGACCAAGCAACTCGAGTGGTGCGACGAGGCGCCGTTCTACACGCTCGGCCCGCTCACCACCGACGTGGCCCCGGGCTACGACCACATCACCTCGGCGATCGGCGCCGCGTTGATCGGGTGGTACGGCTGCGCGCTGCTGTGCTACGTCACGCCCAAGGAGCACCTGGGCCTGCCCGACCGCGACGA
>JBAIXJ010000137.1:0-2207 GCA_037916645.1 Opitutales bacterium
CCTGCGCGTCGGCGACGGCGCCGAAGACGTGTCCCATCCCCGGCTGGGGAAACCGTTCAAAACGCCACTCCGCGCCGGAGTGGCGGAGCCAGCCAACCTCGTTCTCGGCCGCAAAGAGCCAACGTCCGGGCTCCACGGGCTGCGGTCGCATGTGCGGGCTGACCGGGCCCCGGGCCAGCTCGGTCCAGCCGCCGCCGGGCTCATGGCGGAAGATGCCGTTTTGGGTCGTCGCCACCCAAGCGCCGTCCAGGTCGACCAGGGAGGTCAGATAGGGTTCCGGCGTGTCGACCTCGAAGCGGACGAGGCGGTGCTCGTCGTCATAGATTCCGCGCTGGGCCCGGCCATCCGACATGAGCCAGAGCGCGCCCTCGTGCCGGAAGACCTGGCTGAATGACAGGCCCGTCGTCACCAGCGGCTCCAGCGAGGAAAAGCGCGCGGGGAAGATGATGCGGGCGAGACCCTCGTTCATCAGCGCCCAGAGCGCGCCGCCGGGCTCGCGGAGCAGGTGCCGCACGCGCGCCAGGCGGTTGTCCACCGTGCGGTCCAGCGTCTGGATGGTGCGCCCCGTGCGGTCGATGAACACCACGCCCACGTTGTCGACGGCCAGGGCGAACAGCCCGGAGCCGACGGCGCACACGTCATTGATGCGGTGCATCCCGGCGAGCGGGCCGCGGGTGACCAGCGGCGCCAGCGTCGTTCCGTCGTACCGCAGCAGACCCATGCTGATGGTCCCCAGCAGCGTCGAGCCGTCGCCGGCGGGCGCAGCGGCGGTGATGGTCTGGTCGACGTAGCGGTCGGGCGCGAGCGGCACGGCGCGGAAACGGCCGTTTTCCAACCGGAAGAGGGCGCCGTTCGACTGGTCGCTCATGTACACGGCGGTGTTCAGCCGGAAAATGCGCTCGAGGGCGTTCAGCTGTCCGACGACCTCGGCTTGCGCTCCCGGATGCCAGGCGACGATCGGGCCGCTGCCCCAGGACCAGAACCAGTCCGGGCCCGCCGTGGCGACAATCGTGAGGGGGTCGGCCACGTCCTTGAGCTCGGCCGGCAGGGCGGCGGCGCGGACGTAGCGCCAGCGTCCGTCCGGACCGAAATCGATGCGGGCGATGGCTCCCGCCATGCCGGCGTAGATCCGGCCGTCGGCGGCGATGGCGACGCTGGCGGTGTTGACCGGTGGATCGTCGTCCCGCTGGCGGAACGCCTCCCAGCGCACGCCGTCGCCGAGGGCCAGTTCGCCGCGGCCGAAGGCCAGGAGCCTTCCGTCCGGCATGAGCTGGAGATCCACCGGCGGCGCGTTGAGCCCGAGGACCTGGGGGGCGAGCACCACGAACGGCGGGGTGCCGGTTTCGATGGCGCCCGGGGGGGCCGACGCGATGCACGAGGTCTGGCCTCGCGCGGCCGGCGCCGCGACGGCCCAAAGCAGAGCCAGAAGGGGAATGGCGCGTCTTCCTCTGCGACCTCGGTTGAAACTGTCGGGCAGTCCTTCCATCAGCGGCAGCGAAGCTGGGCGGAGCCGCGGAATTCCACAGCCCCCGGGGCAACGTCCGCACGGATACCAGAACGAACCGCATCCGACAAAGCTTAAGTGCTGTCGTCGGCGATCCTGGGGGATCGGGAGAAGCTGGCCTCAACGCACCCGGGCGCGGTTCCCGGGTTGGCGGCCAGGGATTTTGTCCTCTAGGTCGAAATGCGCACAATAGGCCTTATGTCTAATATTAGTTTGAAGCAAAAATACGCCTCGAATGGCGGTCATTCCCGACGCCGTGCCCTCGCCCACCGCCGCTGATCCCTCGTATCGTCCGTCCGGCCTGAACCAATTGACCGTCTCCGGGCGCCGCCCAAAGTCGCGCCTGGCAGCGCGCCGGCCCCCTTCCGCCCGGGTCACGTGTTTCCCGGCGTGAGCGGCTTCGCCGCGTCAAGGGCCGGCCGGCGCGCTCCCCGTTTTCTCGGGCGGTTTGTTTCGCGGATCAGGCCGCGGCGTCATCGGCCGGCGGCTTCCGGAAATGCCGGCGCACGTAAAGCACCCACACCAGCCACGGGATCATCCCCACGACCCCCGTCCACTTCACCCGCTGCGCCATGTCCGCGGAACGCGCCGCCATCGCCGGATCGAATCCCATTTTTTCGTACACGGCCTTCAGATCGGCGTTCCAGAACGTCAGGTTGGCGGACAACGCAAGCACCAGCAGGCCGACCAGACACAGCCACCA
>JBAIXJ010000138.1:0-3216 GCA_037916645.1 Opitutales bacterium
ACGGCCCACGCCGGCTCAAGGTCCGAGCCCTGGCGCGCCTACATCCCCGGCATCGGCGGCATCGGCAGGCTGCGTTCCGGCATCAGGTGCTGGTGGAACCAGTGATGCACCGCGGGCGTGCCGCGCACCACCGTCAGCACCCCGAACAGCACGAGCACCGCCCCGCTGAGACGGACGAGGGCGCGCCGCCGGCTGACGCTCCAGCCCTGGCCCAACAGCGACACCGCCAGGAGTCCCGGGGTCGTGGCGAGGCCGAAGACCCCGGCGCCGGCGGCGAGGACGGCGACGGAGCCGAAGCTCGTCAGGTACATCAGCACGGCGAGCGAGAACCCGCACGGCAGCAGGCCGTTGACGCCGCCGATGAGCAGGCTGCGGAACGGCGACGGCCACCGCCAGGCGGCGCTGAGCGCGTGGCAAAGCGGGCTGCCCTCCATCCACCGGCTGATCCGCGCCGGCGCGCGCCACTCGCCGGCGTACGCCGCCCCCAACAGGATCATCAGGGCGCCGGACAGCACGCCCGCGACGGTGCGGGCGGTCGCGAGGCGGTCCGCCCCGCCCACCGCCGAGCCGGCCAGCAGCAGGAGCGAACCGAGAAGCAGGTAGGAGATCGCCTTGCCCGTCTGGTAGGCCAGGTGGCGCACAACCACGGTCGTCTTCCGCGGCGCGTCGGCCCCGACCGCCAGCGCGAAGCCGCCGCACATGCCTACGCAGTGGCCGGTGCCCAGCAGGCCGAGCACCGCCACCGCGGCAAGGTCGCTCCATGACATGCCGGCATTGTCGCGGCGCCGGGGCGCCGATCGCAACGGGAAATGCCGCCGCGCCGGCCCCTGGAGATCCGTGGCTGCGCCGCTTGAAAACGGGGAGCTCTTGGCGATGGTTTCATTGCCGTCCGCCGCCCTTGCCCCACCGGCGGCGCCGCCGGCATTGACCTCCCTTGACCTCCGCGCATGGCGCAAACCTCCACTGAAGTGCCGGGCCTCACCGCCCATCTCGACCGCCTGGTTCACCACCATGGCGGCACCTGCCTGCCGGAGGGGAAGCCCCACGCCTTCGTCTATTTCATCACGATCAAGAACCAGTCGGACCGCGCGGTCACGCTCCTCGGCCGGAAGTGGGTGATCCAGCACGCCGACGGCAGCCGCCTCGTGGTCGAGGGCGACAAGATCGTCGGCGAAACACCGCGCCTCGCTCCCGGCGAACAGTTCTCCTACAACAGCTACCACGTCACGGCCTGCAACGCGTTTGTCCACGGCTCCTTTCACGGCGTCGACGAGCTCGGGCAGAAGGTCCACGTCATGCTCGCCCCGTTCGAGATGATCGTGCCCCCGGAATGAGGCGCCCGGCGCGAGGCAGGGCTGCGGGGCGGCCCGCCGGCGCGGCTGCGCGCGGGCTTGCGCGGGGCGGCGCGCTCCCTCTTGCTGGGGGCCTTTCATGAAACTGACCGACCTGAACCGCGCGGGCGGCATCGGCGCCAACTCCCTGTATGTCCAGTTGGGCGACCTGCATCTGCTGATCGACTGCGGCCTCCACCCCAAGCTGGTTGGCCGCAAGGCCACCCCAGATTTCAGTCCGCTGCGCGGCGTCACGCTCGACCTGATCATCATCACCCACTGCCACCTCGACCACATCGGCAGCCTGCCGGTGCTCCTGCGCGAGCAGCCGCGCGCCCCGGTGATCATGACGCAGCCCAGCCAGATGCTGATCGAGCGGATGCTCCACAACTCGGCGAGCGTGATGGAGCGCCAGCGGGCCGAGGACAACATCCCCGACTACCCGCTGTTCACCCACGACGAGGTGGACCGCCACGCCGGGCGCTTCACGCCGCTGGCCTACGGGCACGCCAAGAAATTCCGGGGCGCGAAGGACGAGATCGAGATCGTCTTCCACCAGGCCGGCCACGTCGCCGGCGCCGCCGGCGTCGAGATTCACCACAAGCACCGCAAGCTTTTCTTCACGGGCGACGTGCAGTTCGACGCCCAGCGCACCTGCCCGGCCGCCCGCTTCCCGGTCGACCATTTCGACACGCTGGTCACGGAGACGACCCGCGGCGACACGGAGCGGCCGGCGGGCAAGGAGCGCGTCCACGAGATCGCGCGCCTCGTCGACACGATCAACGCGACGATCAAGCGCGGCGGCTCGATGCTCATCCCCACGTTCGCGCTCGGCCGGATGCAGGAGATCCTCGCGGTCGTGCACGACGCGCGGAAGTTCGGCCGCCTCGTCGACTGCCCCATCTACGCGTCGGGCCTCGGCGTCGACCTGTGCGACTACTACGACGACATCGCGCGCAAGACCAAGCAGGTCGATTTTTCGCGGCAGATCCTGAAGGACCTCAAGGTCCGCCACCTGCCCCGCAAGCTCGAGCCCGGCACCCTGCCGGCGGAGAATGCGCTCTACATCGTCAGCAGCGGGATGGTGGTGGAGCGCACACCGTCGTACATCCTCGCCGCCGGCCTCGCGGGCCAGGCCAGGAACACCCTGGGCTTCGTCGGCTACTGCGACCCCGACACGCCCGGCGGCCAGCTCCTCGCGGCCAAGCTGGGCGAACCGTTCCTCTTCCACACCATCGACGTCCGCACCCACCTCAAGGCGCACGTGGCCAAGTTCGAGCTCAGCGGTCACGCCGACCGGGACGAACTGCTCGGGTTCGCGCAGCACTGCCAGCCGCGCGCGATCGTGCTGACGCACGGCGACCCGCCCGCCCGCGCCTGGATGGCCAAAGCGCTCGCGGCGAAGCTCCCCAAGGCCAAGATCCTCGACCCGAAGCCGCTGCAGGCGTACCAGGTCTGAGGCGGTCGGCCCGCCGCTCGCCATCGGTTCTCAGGCGTCATCCCGCCGCCCGGCGCCGCAGCACCACATGCGTGGCTTTCTCCGAGGCCACGAATTGGGCGCATTCGTAGCCCAGGGCCCGCGCGTCGATCCCCTCGAACAGCGGCTCACCGCTGCCCAGGACAACCGGGGCGATGGCAACATGCATCTCGTCAATGAGACCTTCGCGGAGGTACTGGCGGATGGTGGCCGGCCCGCCGCCGATGCGCACATCCTTGTCCCCGGCGGCCTGCTTCGCCCGTGCGAGCGCCTCGTGGATGCCGCCGGTGACGAAATGAAACGTGGTGTTGCCGTCCATCTCGAGGGCCGGGCGTGCGTGGTGCGTCAGGACGAAGACCGGAACGTGATACGGCGGGCTCTCGCCCCACCAGCCCCTCCAGTTCAGGT
>JBAIXJ010000139.1:0-1552 GCA_037916645.1 Opitutales bacterium
GGGCGTGCGGATCGGTGCGGGCGGCCACGACCATCCCGAGTTCCCGGCAGCCGCGCACGAGGTCGCCGAACGGGTCGCGGTCGCCCAGCCACGCGCTGCGGTGGTGGAGCGGCACCTGCGTCGGGTAGTAGGCCACGCAGCCGCCGGCGCTCAGGCACGCGGCGTCTGCCCGCACCCGCTTGAAGTAGTCGAGCCAGAACGCAGGATCGAATTTGCCGGGATCGTCCTCCACGAGCGTGAGCTGCGCCCAGCGCATCGGCCGGTCGACCCACGCGGGCGCGGGAGCCACCGCCCCGGCCGGCGATCCGTCCGCGGCTCCGCCCGGGGCGCCGGGCAGGACGTCGGCCAGGGTCAGCAGCGCCCCCGCCTGGGCGGCGGTGCGCAGAAAATCGCGACGCGTGATCGGAGGCGGGGCGGACATCGAGGGCAGGGCGACCCGACGCTAGGAGGCAGCCATCAAGATGGAAGGTCGGGAGCCGCAGGCGATGCGAATCTGCGCGGCGCGCGGGCCTATTCTGACCTGGCCGTCGGATTTTGCATTTCGCCCGATTGCCAAATCGGGAATTGCGCTTTATTCTGCCGTCGGAGGCGGCTGAATCACTCCCGATGAGTTCAGGATCGCCAGGGGGCCGGAAGGCCAAAACCGCAACTCACGCGCCGGGCCCGGGCTTGCGCGGCCCCGGCGCCGCCGCGCGGCCGCTCGTGGGCGAGGCGATCCGGCGGTTGGTCGACGCCAACGTCGTGGGGATCGCGATCGGTGATACCGCGGGGTGCATCCTGGAGGCCAACGACTACTATCTCGCCCTGATCGGTTATACGCGGGAGGAGCTGGAGGCGGGGAAGATCAACTGGTGGGCCATCACCCCGCCCGAGTGGCTGCACGCGGACCAGCGGGCCATCCGCGAGCTGTCCGAGCGCGGCGTCTGCAGTCCGTACGAGAAGGAATACCTGCGTCGCGACGGCACCCGGGTGCCGGTCCTCCTGGCGGACGCGCGCCTCAAGGGGGAAAAGGACAAGCTCGCGGCGTTTGTGCTCGACCGCACCGCCCAACGGAAGGCGGAGGCGGCGTGGCAAGCCAACGAGGAGCGCTACCGGTCGCTGTTCCAGAACATGCTGAACGGGCTGGCCTATTGCCGGATGATCTTCGACCAGGATCGGCCGGTGGATTTCGTCTACCTCGCCGTCAACGACGCCTTCTCGCGGCTGACCGGGCTGAAGGACGTGGTGGGCCGGCGCGTCTCGGAGGTCGTCCCGGGGATCCGGGCGGCGGATCCGCTCCTGTTCGAGGTGTACGGGCGGGTCGCCCGGACCGGGAAGCCCGAGGTGTTCGAAACCTTTGTGGAAGCGCTGCAGAACTGGTTCTTCATCTCGGTCTACTGCCCGGCGCCCGACCATTTTGTCGCGGTGTTCGACGTCATCACCGAACGCAAGCAGGCGGAGCAGAAGCTGCGCCTGTTCCGCGAGCTGATCGAGCGCTCGGGCGACGCGATCGAGGTGGTCGATCCCGCGACGGCCCGGTTCCTGGACGTCAATGAAACGGCGTGCCGGATCC
>JBAIXJ010000140.1:0-10749 GCA_037916645.1 Opitutales bacterium
CCACCCAGCCGCTCCAAGGCGGCTGGGTGGTGATGGTGGCATTTGCCCTGCCCGGCGAGCGGGTGCGGGCGCGGGTCTTCCGGAACCACAAGAACTACTCCGAGGCCGACCTGGTCGCCGTGGTCACGCCCTCCCCGCAGCGGATTGCTCCCCGCTGTCCGCTCTTCGGCCGCTGCGGCGGCTGCCAGTACCAACACCTCGCCTACGTCGAACAGCTCGCCTGGAAGCGCCGGCAGGTCCGCGAGCTGCTGCAGCATCTGGCCGGCCTGGATCTCGAGGTCGCCCCGGTCATCCCCTCGCCGCGGGAGTTCGGCTACCGATCGAAGATCACCCCGCACTTCCAAACCGGTAGGGCGCGACCGCCGGGCGCGCCGCCATCTGACGGACGGCCCAGCGATCCGCCCCTACCCGAACCACCCATCGGATTTCTCAAGCAGGGCTCGCGGCACCAGATCGTTGACGTGCCGCGGTGCGATATCGCGATGGACGCGATCAACGAGCGGCTGACCGCGGTCCGCGCCGAGGTGCTGGCCCGGCTCCGGGCCGGCGGTTACGCGCACGGAGCCACCCTGCTGCTGCGGGCCGCCGGTGGCGCGGTGACCACCGACTACGACGCGGTGATCACGGAGGAGATTTCCATTTCCGACGCCGCCGCGCCGCTCCGCCTGCGCTTCCTGGCCCGCGATTTCTTTCAGAACAACCCGTTTCTCCTGCCGCGCTTCGCCGGCTACGTGGCCGAGGAGGCGTCCGCCGCCGGGGCGCGTTTTCTCGTCGACGCCTATTGCGGCAGCGGCCTCTTCGCGCTCGCGGCCGCCCGGCGGTTCGAGCGCGTGGCCGGCGTCGAGGTGAGTGAAACCTCGGTCGCCTTTGCGCGGGACAACGCCGCGGCCAACGGCATCGGCAATGCCCGGTTCATCAGCGGTGACGCGGCGGCGATCTTCGCCGGACTCGACTTTGGCGCGGCCGACACGGCGGTGGTGATCGATCCGCCGCGCAGGGGCTGCGACGAGCCGTTCCGGGACCAGCTCATGAGCTTCGGCCCGCGGACGGTGGTGTACGTGTCCTGTGATCCGGCGACGCAGATGCGCGACCTGCGGCAATTCTCGGCCGCCGGCTACAGGCTGACCGCCGTCCAGCCCTTCGACCTGTTTCCGCAGACGCGCCACCTCGAGTGCGTGATCACGCTGCGGAAGGCGGGTTAGGCGCGTTCGGCCTCGATCTGTTCGAGGCTCTTCCCGGAGGTGTCGGGCATGAAGAAATATCCGACCACCCCGCTGATCAGGAGGAAGAGGGCGAGCAGCGCCGCCACCGGCTTGATGCCGGCCCCGGCCAGCACCGGGACATAAAAGCTCCAGATGCCGAGGACGGTCCGCGCGACGCCGAACGTGATGCCCTGGGCCGTGCCGCGTAGCATGGTCGGGAACAGTTCCTGGCTGAACACCTTGTAGAAGGCCTCGCCGGAAAGGGCGGCGCTGGTGCCCCACAGCAGGATGTTGCCGAGGATCACGGGAATGCTGAACGGGAAGATGAGGAACAGGACAAAGGCGGCGACCTCCATGACGGCGCCGACGCCCCAGATGGTCTTGCGCGCCGTGTAGCTGCGATCGGCGTACCGCATGAACACTGTGACCGTGAAGATCATCGTGAGCAGGAAGTTGGCGCTGGAGAGACCGACGCTGGCCGCCTGGCCGCCGGCGTTGAGCGTCTCGATGAAATAGGGGAAGAAGATTCCATAGGTCCCCGCCGCGAGATTCCAGAACAGGTAGATGGTCGCGGTCCACACCAGCGCTTTCAGATCCGAACCGGAGAACAGGGTCCAGAAATGCCGGCGCGCCTCCTTGGGGCCCTTCGCGGCCTCCCGCCAGCGTGCGGACTCGGCCAGTCCCTGCCGCAGCGCCCACGTGACGATGGCGACCACAAACAGGTGGAGGAAGACGATCCGAATGCCCAGCAGCTTCAACGGCGTCAGCGCCATCGCGAGCCACAGCACGATCACGGGGCCCATGCACCAGGCCACCTGGGTGTACCCGAGCAATTTGCCCCGCGCCTTCGACGGCGCGAACTCGCCCACGAGCGCCAGCGACGTGGGAACATCGGCGCCCACCGCCACGCCGACGATGAAGGTCCCGAGGAACAACATTTCCCGATTGACGGCCAGGGCGATGAGCAGGATCCCGGCGGCATAGACCATCAGGTCGTACTGGTAGATGCGTTTGCGTCCCAGCTTGTCGCCAAGCCACCCGCCGATCAGGGCGCCGAGCGCGCAGCCGAGGGCGTTCGGGCCGATGGCCGTCAGCACTCCGATGGCTCCCTTGCTGAGGCCGAAGCGCTCCTCGAACAGGACCAGACCCGCGCTGAGCGCGACAATCGACCCGGCGTCGAGGTAGGACGCCATTCCGGCGAGCGTGGACCATTTCCAATGCTGGCCGGAAATGGCCTCGGAGTCTGCGGCGGCGGCGCCGGGAGCGATCGGGTTGGAGGGCGGCGTGTTCTTGGCGGGGTCGGGGTTCTGACTCATGGAGTAGGGGGTCGGAGTTGCGTCGCGAAGATTACCGGGGATGGCGCCCGCCGCAACTGACCGGCCACCGGCGCGGGCGCAGCCGGCAGGTCAATGAGAGAAACTCGAGGCTGGCCCATGCTCGTACGCACCATCAGCGGATGCGGGGGTTGGCGGAGCGCGGCGGGTCAGCGTTGGCTCAGGACCTTGCGCTCGTAGGCGCGGACCTCATCGAGCCAGACGCGGCCGACCGGAGCATTCTGCCGGCGGCAGTGTTCATCCCACACGGCGCCGTGCGGCAGCGTCTTCACCTCCTCGAGCAGGGCGAGGCGCGCGGTGTGGTCGCCCGCGGCCTCGGCCTCGCGCAGCAGCCGGGCCGGCTCCAGGAGCGCGACGAGCAGGCATTTCAGGGCGTTGCGCGTGCCGATGGTCCAGGCGGCGACGCGGTTGATGCTGGCGTCGAAATAATCCAGGCCGATGTGGGTGCGCGCCAGGAAGCCGCCGCGCACGACCTCCTCCATGATGGCGCGGGTCGGGTCGTCGAAGAGCACGACGTGGTCGCTGTCCCACCGCACGCCGCGGCTCACGTGGAGCAGGATCTCCGGCACGAACTGCAGCACCGAGGAGATCTTGTCCGCCAGCGATTCGGTCGGATGGTAATGGCCGGCGTCGAGGCAGTAGAGGAGCTGGTGCTTGACGGCGTAGCCGAGGTAGAACTCGTGCGAGCCCACCGTGTAGGACTCGGCCCCGATGCCGAAGAGCTTGCTCTCAACCGCGTCGAGGTTGTGTTTCGGGTTGAGCTTCTCGGCGAAGACCTCGTCGAGCGCCTTTTCCAGCCGTTCGCGCGGCCCCTTGCGGTCGGCGGGCGTGTCCTTGTAGCCGTCGGGGATCCAGACGTTGGTCACGCAGGCCGTGCCCAGCTGCCGGCCGATGGCCGCGCCGATCCGCCGGCAGGCGATGCAGTGCTCGACCCAGAACTTCCGGATGGCGGCGTCGGGGTGCGAAAGCGTGAAGCCGCTGTCGGCCCGCGGGTGCGCGAAGCAGGTCGGGTTGAAATCCATGCCGAGGCCGTGCGCCTTGGCCCAGTCGATCCAGCTCTGGAAATGCTCCACGGCGTAGGCGTTGCGCTCGACCTTGCGGCCGCGGAGGTCCGCGTAGCAGGCATGGAGATTGAGGCGGTGCCGGCCCGGCACCAGGGACAGGACCTTTTCGATGTCCGCGCGCAGCTCCTCGATGGTCCGCGCCTTTCCCGGATAATTGCCGGTCGCCTGGATGCCGCCCCCGGAGAGCACGGCGTTGGGTTTCTCAAATCCGCCCACGTCGTCGCCCTGCCAGCAGTGCAGGGAGACCGGCGTGCGCGCGAGGGTGGCGAGCGCCGCCTCGGTGTCGACGCCGATGGCGGCATAGCTCTCGCGGGCCAAGCTGTAGGGAGTGGAGGGCATGGGGGTGATGCGGCCGGCGGCCGCGCGCGGCGAGGTGGGTGAAGGCGCCCGGACGGATCGCGGATCCGGCCGAAGGGATCCGCGCGGGCCCGGGACGCAATACGATGGTCCCCGATGCGGTCGCATCAAACCGCCAAAGTCAACGCGACCGTGGGTCGTAACGTCAGAAAGGGCGCCGGCCGGCCCGGCCGCCGTCCTACCGGTACTCGATCCATTCCGGCGCGGAGTATTGTTCGACCAGCGCCTGGACCTCCTCGTCGTCGAGATCCGGCCACGGCACCGGCAGAAGCTTCACGCCCGCGGCCTCGGCGAGCGCCGCGATGAACCGGCCGCCCATCTGGTCCCAGTCCAGCGGAGCCACGGCCGGCTTCCACACCGAACCCTGGAGCAGCAGCCCCTGTTTGTTCCGCTTCTGCGCCGCCCCCGCGATCTTTTCCCCGGAGCGCTCATGCACGACGTCGAACCGCTCGGCCTGCGCGAAGCAGACGCCGGCGGGGGCCGGCCCGCCCTCGGCTCCGGGCCCGCCGTCCGCCTTGACCACCGCCGGCTGGCCCAGCTCCCGCAGCGCCTGCGCCAGGCACTCGTGGACCAGGCGATAAGACTGGCTCGCCCGCGCCTCCCAGAGTTCGTGCTCCCGCGGAATCACCAGGGCGTAAGTCCAGTCCTGGCGGTGATCCACGACGCCCCCGCCCGTCGGCCGCCGGCAGAGATCGCAGCCCGCCTCGCCCGCCAGCTGGTCCCGCACCCAGGCGATCTTCTGCCCGAACCCAAAGGTGAACGCCGGCCCGCGCCACTCGTAGTGCCGGAAGCGAAACGCCGCGGGCTCCGGATAGCGCTGGAGGAGCAGAAAATCGAGCGCCATGTTCTCGGCCGCCGCGCCGGTGCGCGTGGGCAGACAATGAAATTCCATGGGCCGACCCTAGACGGGCGCCGCCCGGTTGCCAACCCGCCAGCGATCCGCGGCCCCGCCGGGCCGGACTACTCCGCCGGCACGGCCGTGGTCCCGGGCACGAGCAGCTCCGGGGAAAAATGCCAGCATACGAACCAGCGGGTGCGCCCGGACTTCTTGTGGCTGCCGCCGGAGGATTCGAGCGCCATGATCGCGCCCTTTTTGAATTTGAACCCGACCGGCTTCACCTTGTCGCGCACGAGCAGCGTGGCGAGGGCCCCGAGCTGCGGCTCGTGGCCCACGATCAGCACCGACTGGTCCAGCCGGTCGAGCCGCTGCGCGACGACGGCGGGATCATCCTCGGGCTGGAGGCCGGTGGTCTCCACGAGCAGAACATCGAGGCCCAGGCCCTGCACGAGGCATTCGGCCGTCTCCCGGGCGCGCAGCAGCGGGCTGTGCCAGACGGCGTGCACGCCGGCGAGGGCCGTTTTCCCCCGGAAAAAATCCGCCACCTGCCGGGTGACCTCGCGTCCCTGCGCGCTCAGGCGCCGTTTCGCGTCGTCCTTGTCCTCGAGGGCATGGGCGTGACGCATCAGAAACACCTTCATCGGCGGACATCAAAGCACCATCTGCATCTGGGCGTCGAGCAACTCCCGCGTCCGCCGCAGCAATTCATTCAACGTGAACGGCCGGACGATGTGCGCCTGGTTGACCGCCGGCAGCCAGGGCACCGGTCGCGCCGTCTCGAGGTTCGAGGTGCACAGAATGCGGAAGCCCGGCTTGAGCGCGTGCAATTCGCGGGCGAACCCGAGCCCGTGTCCCGGCGGATCGGTGAGATCGGCGATCAACAGGTGGAGGGGCCCGCCGTGGCGCCGGACCATGGCCAGGGCGTCCGCCGTGCGGTTGGCGGCCAGCACCTCGTAGCCTTCGGACGTCAGCACCCCGGCGACCATCTTGCCCACGAGGTCGTCCTCCTCGAGCAGAACGATGGTCTCCCGCCCGCGGGTCTCCGGCAGGGGGAGGAGCGTGGCCTCGCGGACATCGGCCGGGGCGTTCACCTCCGGCAGGTAGACGGCAAACGTGGAGCCCGCGTGGAGATCGCTTTGCACCGTGATGTAGCCGCCGCTCTGCTTGACGATGCCGTAGACCGTCGCAAGGCCGAGCCCGGTGCCCTTGCCCGGCTCCTTGGTGGTGAAGAACGGCTCGAACAGGCGGCGCTGGGTCTCCGCATCCATCCCCTCGCCGGTGTCGTGGACCGCGAGCATGACGTAGCGGCCGGGCTGGATCTCGCTGGCCGTGGCGCTCCGGGGCGCGGGCGGCATCACGGTGTTGCCCGTGCGCAGCGTCACGGTGCCGCCACCCGCGGGGAGGGCGTCGCGGGCGTTGATGACGAGGTTGAGGATCACCTGCTGGATCAGGGCCGGATCCGCCCGGATGTTCCCCAGGTCGACCGCCAGATCGAGCTCGAGGCTGCCCGCCGGCCCGAGCAGGCGGCGCAGAAACTCCCCGAGTTCCCGCACGACCTGGTTGAGGCTCAGCACCCGCGGATCCATCTCCTGCCGCCGGCTGAAGGCGAGCAGCTGGCGGGTGAGCACCGCCGCCTTCCGGCCGGCCTTGTGGATCTCCTCGAGATCGCGCCGGGCGTCGGGATCGTCGGTCAACCGGGTGCCCAGAATCTCGCAGTAGCCGTTGACGACCGACAGCAGATTGTTGAAGTCGTGGGCCACGCCGCCCGCGAGCTGACCGACCGCGTCCAGCCGCTGCGAGTGGATCAGGATCTCCTGCAGCCGGCGCATCTCCGTCATGTCGCGATACACCGCCACCAGCCGTCCGGCCTGGCTGGAGCCCTTGTCCAGCAGCGTGTAGCTCCACGACGCGTAGAAAACCGTCCCATCCCGCCGATAAAGGTAACCCTCGCCGTGATGCACCTCGCCGCGCTGGGCGGTGAGCAGCCAGCGCTGGAGCCGGCTGGCATCCGACCGGGGCCCGTTGAGCACTCCGCTGCTCCGGCCCATCAGCTCCGCGGGCATGTAGCCGGTCATCGCACCCATCGCCGCGTTGGCGAACAGGATCTCCAGTCCGCCCGCCGCCCAGTGTCGGCGCACGATGACGGCCCCGTCGCCCAGACTGCGCAGCGCCGCGGCCAGTTGTTTCTGCTCGAATGCGCGGCCGGTTCCGGCCGCGTGCCGGGATCGATGGCGGGGGCGTGGGGTGGGGCGCCTCGATCTCATCGCCGGGTTGCGCCTCAGGGCGAAAGGCGCTCCACGATCCAGCCGCCGCCCGGATCACGGCGGTAACGCAGCCGGTCATGCAGGCGGTTGTGGCGTCCCTGCCAGAACTCGATGGCGTCCGGCGCCACGCGGAAACCGCCCCAGTGGGGCGGCATCGGCACCTCGCCGCCGGCGTACTTCCGCTCCGTCGCCTGCATGCTCTGCTCCAGCACGGCCCGGCTGGCGATGGGCGTGCTCTGCGCGGATGCCCACGACGCGAGCTGGTTGCCGCGCGGCCGGCTGTGAAAATAAACCTCGGCCTCCTCGCGCGCGAGACGCGTGACCGGACCCTCGACGATCACCTGCCGCTCCAGCGCATACCAGGGAAACAGCAGGGCGGCGTGCGGGTTCGCCTCGAGTTCGCGGCCCTTGCGGCTTTCCGCATTCGTGTAGAAGGTGAAGCCGCGGCCATCGAAGCCCTTCAGCAGCACGGAACGCAGCGACGGCCTTCCGTCCCGGCCCGTGGTCGCCAGCACCATCGCGTTGGGCTCCACGATCCGCGCGGCTTCCGCCTCCTGAAACCACCGTTCGAACTGCCGGAACGGGTCGCGGGCCAGATCCTTTTCGCCCAGCCCGGCCAGATCGTAATCTCTGCGGAGGTCGGACAGATGCGCCATGGGGTATCCGGGCACACTGTCCGCCTCCCGGCGCAAGTCAAAGCGTCATGCCGTCGGACAGTCCGCTCGTTCGGGCGGGCCCTTCCGAGTCGCACGCGGGCCCCGGGGGGCGATTCCGGATTGTCTTGGGCGGCCGGACCGGGATCCTCCAAGCCACCGCGTGACCTCCGCCGTCCTGCCCCCCTGGGCCTATCCCGTGCTCTTCGCCACCGGCTTCAGCGCCGGCCTGGTCGATGCCATCGCCGGCGGCGGCGGGGTCATCTCCATTCCGGTCCTGCTCAACTTCGGGCTGCCGCCCCAGCTGGCGCTCGGCACCAACAAATTCCAGGCCTCCTTCGGCAGCGTGACCGCCTCCTGGCGCTACGCCCGTCACGGCCTCGTCGACCTGCGCATGTGCCGCCTAGGCATCGGGCTCACCCTCGTCGGCGCGCTCGCGGGCGCCCTGGCGGTCCAACGCATCGACCCGCAGGTGCTGGACCACGTGATCCCGCTCCTGCTGGCGGCGATCATCGTCTACCTGGTTTTCCAGCCGCAGATCGGGCTGGAGGACCGGCCGTCCCGGCTCCAGTCCGTCACCTTCTATGCGATCTTCGGCCTTGGGCTGGGGTTCTACGACGGATTCTTCGGTCCGGGCACCGGGTCGTTCTGGGCCATCGCGTTCGTGCTCCTGCTCGGACAGAATCTCACCCGGGCGACCGCCCACACCAAGGTGATGAACGCCACGAGCAACCTCGCCTCCCTCGCGCTGTTCGCCGGCGCCGGCCTGGTCCACCTGGGGGCGGGCGCGGCCATGGGCGTCGGCCAGCTGGCCGGGGCACGGCTCGGCGCCAGCCTGGTCGTCCGCAAGGGATCCCGCTTCGTCCGGCCGGCCTTTCTGGCGATGGCCGCCCTCACCATCGCCCGCCTCGTCTGGCTCAATCTCGCCGGCCGGAACTGACGCGCCGGCCTTGTCCCTGGACCCGCCCTGCGCTTTGTTACCGCCATGACACCCTTTCGGTACCTTGGCCGCCACGAGGCTGACTTGGTCGCGCTCCTGCGGAAACTCGTCCGTCTTCCGACCGTCAACCCCCCGGGCGATCGTTACGACGCCATCACCGCCGAGCTCGCGCGCGAGCTCGCCGCCGCCGGGCTCCGCGTCCGCCGCCTGCGCGCGACGCTCCCCGGCGGCCCGCGTTCCGACCCGGCCGGCCTTCCCCGCTACAACGTGGTGGGCTTCCTCGACGCCGGCGCCGCCAAGACGGTCCACTTCAACGCGCATTATGACGTGGTGCCGGCGGGCGGCGGCTGGCGCCACGGCGCGTTCAACCCGACCGTCGACGGCGGCTGGATCTACGGTCGCGGCACGGCGGACATGAAGGGTTCCATCGCGAGTCTGATCCTCGCCCTGCGGTCGCTGCGCGCCACCGGCGTGCGCCCGCGGTGCAACATCGAGGTGTCCTTCACGGCCGACGAGGAGACCGACAGCCTGCTCGGCGCGGGCTGGCTGGTGGAGCGCGTGCCGCTGCGCGCCGATTATGTCATCGTCATGGAGGGCGGCGAGGACGGCGCCATCGGGTGCGGACACAACGGCGTCGTCTGGCTGAACGTGACGGTGCACGGCCGGCCCGCGCACGGCTCCACGCCGGAAAAGGGCGTCAACGCGCTGGAGAAGATGTCCGCCCTCGTTCTCGAGCTCCAGCAGCACCAGCGCGAGCTGACGCGGCGGCATTTTCGCACCCCGGCCGGCAGGCTCATGCGCCCGACCCTCAACGTCGGCGGCGTGTTCGCGGCCGCGCCCGGGGGCAAGATCAACACCGTGCCGGCGGGCGCCAGCTTCAGCATCGACCGCCGCGTGCTGGCGACCGAAACCACCGCGGCCGCCGAAAGGGAGCTCCGCGCGTTTCTGGCCGCCGCTGCCCGCCGCATCCCGCGCTGCCGCATCACGGTGGAGAAGGTCTCGGAAAACCATCCGTGCTTCCGCGCGCCGACGCACCCGTTCTTCGCCGCCCTGGCGGCCAGCGTGCGCCGCGTGCGCGGCGGGCGGCCCATCCCGTACGTGTCCACCGGCTTCAACGACATGCACTTCTTTGCGCGGCACCTGGGCGTCCCCGTCCTGGGCTACGGCCCCGGGGGGCGGAACGCCCATGCGATCGACGAGCGCGCCCGCGTGCGCACCCTGGTTGACTGCGCGCGGATCTACGTCGACCTCCTGACCCGCTTCCGCGGGTGACGGTCAGCCGGACCAGCCGCGGCGGATCATGGCCACGGCGATGGCCGCGAGCAGCATCGAGATGATCTTCGAGATGGCCCGCAGGCCCGTCTCGCCGATCATCCGGGCCAGCCATTCGCTGCCCACGAACGCCAGCGCGACGAGCGCGAGGTTCACCACCAGCGCCGCCAGCGTCACCTCCATGCCCTGCGTCTGGACGAGCAGCAGGAGGGTGGTGATCAGCGCCGGGCCGGCGATCAGCGGCATGCCGAGGGGCACGATGCCGAAATCCTCCGGCAGCTTGGCCGGCTCGGTCTCCGACTGGGTCAGGTCGCGCGCGGCGAGGATGAACAGGATCAGCCCGCCCGCGACCTGGAAGTCCTTCACCGACACCCCCACGGCCGAGAAGACGTTCTGCCCGAGAAACAGGAAGCCGAGCGCGATCGCGCCGCCCGTCACCGTGGCCTGCCACGCGATGCGGCGGCGCTTCGCCGGCGGCGTGGTCCGGCCGAGCGCAAGGAACACCGCCGCCATCCCCACGGGGTCGATGGCGACGAACAGGGGGATGAACGCCTGCAGAAATTTGCCCAGGATTTCCGGCATGGCGGGAGCATGAGGGACGATCCCGGCGCCGTCGAGGCCGGACCCGGATTCCTGCGTGGCTTTTTTCGTCCGGCGCGGTTAACCCCTCTGCCCATGACGATCGACCGCCGCCTGACCCCGGAGCGGCTCCGGAAGAAAATCGCGCGCGTCTTCGCCCTCGCGGACGGGAAGAGTCGCGCCCTCCACCGGGCGTGGGGCTCCGCCAAGGGGGCGCCCGTTTTCACGGTGGGCGGCCGCTACACC
>JBAIXJ010000141.1:0-7208 GCA_037916645.1 Opitutales bacterium
ACGCTGATACTCAGCCTCCCGCAGTGAATACACCTCCCCGCGCCAATATCCTGGTGGTCGACGACGAACAATCGCTTCTCGACGTCGTCACCGCGATGCTGACTGATGCCGGCTACAGCGTGCACACTGCGGTCAACCCGAAGAAAGCGCTGGCCTGGCTCGACTCGGTGGATTGGAAGGTTGATCTCATCGTCTCCGACGTGCTGATGCCGGAGATGGACGGCCTGAGCTTCGTGCGCCTCATCCGGCAGCGCGGCAAACCGGTGGCGCTGTTGCTGATCAGCGCGTTCGTCGTGGCCGAGGATCTCTGGGGGGAGCACAGCGGGGTGCCGTTCCTGGCCAAACCCTTCCGCCAACACGAATTGGTCCAGGCCGTGGAGAACTGCCTGACCGAGTTTCGCGGCTCGCGTCCGCCCTACTGAGGCCGCCATGGTCAACGCGAAACTCCTTTTTACCGCGGAGCGCCTCCGTCTCAATCCCCGCACGACGACGGGGAAGGTCGAGGGCGGCCGTCTGACGATTAAGACGCTCGATGATCGCGGATACCTGACCGTAGACGAGCTGCAATGGGAGGTCCTGCGGCAGTTTGCCGATTACCGGACGGTTCCGGACGTGCTGCTCCAGCTGATCCGCGATCGGAAATGTCCCGCGCTCAAGGATTTCTTCGAACTGATCCTGAAGGCCCACCAGATCGGCGTTCTGCAGCGGGCGGCCAGCCACGGCGTCCTGCAGCACGCCGTGCCGTGGAGCTTCAAGCTCCCGCGGTTCGTGGGCAAATGGATCGGGATCGCCGGAATCGCAGCCGGCCTGATCTCGCCGCTGGTGCGGCCGCCGACGTTGTCCTACCTCGGCCTGGGGGGATGGGCGGTCGTGCTCGGCGTCGGCGTCGCCGCGTCCAGCCTGGCGCTCAGCCTCGGGTTCGTGCTGGCGGCGGCCATCCTCCGTGGGGCTGACGGGGAGGTCTATCGCCCGCGATTCAGACTTTCGGGTCTGCTGCCAGCCTTCGGCATCGACCTGCAGGACCAGCGGATCATGGATCGGTCGACCCGGCTGGCGATTCACCTCGCCCGGCTGGCGCCGGTCGGCATCGCCGTCGCGGCGCTGGCGTGGTCGCGTCCGGCCTGGGCCTTTGTGCCCCTCGTCACCCTGATGGGCCTGCTGCGTCCGGCCCTGGGCGGGCTGGCCAACGAGATCATCATGGCGGCCCGCGGGCATCCCCTGCTCGACACCTCGCAGCAGATGCTTTTCCTCCCCAACCGTTCGTGGTCCGGCCTGACCCGCGCCGCCCGCCAGCATTTCGAGTCGCAGGTCGTGGCCCTGCGCATTGCCTGGGGCCTGCTCTGGATCGTCGCGGTGCTGCAGTTCACCTTTGGCGTCGCCGGCGTCTCGTTCAAGGTGATGTGGCTGGACTGGCACGTTTGGCTGATCACCGGCGCCACCTTCGTGGGCATCATCGGCCTGATCCTGCTGGTTTTTGCCTACCTGGCGGTGGCGTCACGCATCCGCGAGCCCGCCCGGCGGTTTTTTGCCGCCCGGGCGCTGCAGAAGGTGCGCAAGCTGCGTCCGTTCGAGCCGGTCACGCAGGAGGCCATCGCGGCCACGATGGCAAAGTCCGTCGTCTGCCAGCGCCTGGCCCCGCCCGACCGCGACGAGCTGGCCACGGCGCTCCAGCCCGTCGTCATCCCCGCCCGCAAGCTGCTGCTGGACTTTGACCAGCCGGCACAAGAGGCCTGGCTGATCGTCAGCGGGGCCGTCGACGTCTTCCGCCGCACGCCCGCGGGCCGGATGGAGCGCGCCTGGCAGGCCGTCGAAGGCGACTTGGTGGGCGCGGAAAACCTGGTGGAAAACCGGCGCGGCGGCTGGCGCCTCAAGGCCCGGACCCCGCTGGTCGCCCTGGCCATGTCCAAGGAGGCGCTGGACGCCAAGATCGTGAAGAAGATTGAACCCGCGATCCTCCACGCGCTCTGTCTGCGCGTCCCGTTCCTGCGCAGCGTCCCCCTGTCCTGCAACTGGCACGGCCAGGCCCTCGCCCGTTTCGCCACGCTCAGCACCATGGCCAGCTTCCCCGACGGCGACATCGTGTTGCGCGCCAATCTGGAGAATTTCCGCCTCTACATGATCTACGAGGGCAAGGCCGCCATCCTCCAGCAGGGCAAGCGGATCGCGACGGCCACGGTCGGCGAGTTCTTCGGCGAGATCGGCATGCTCCGCAACAGCCCCACCACCGCCCAGGTCGAGGCGCTGGGGCCCCTGACCTGCCTGTACCTCAACAAGGCCGAGTTCCTGCACTTCCTGTCCCACAACTACGAGGTCGCGCTCGAGGTCGAGCGCGTCAGCTCCAAGCGCCTCGGCCATCCGATCTTTCCGCTCCCGCCCGGCTCCTTCGACATCCTGTAGCCGGCCGGTCAGGCGACGCCAAACACCCGCCGCAGCTCCTCGATCGCGTCCCCCGGCATGGGCACGACCGGGCCGAGCGGACGGCTGAGGATCAGCGCCTCCGCCGTCGCCTCCAGCACCTCGAGGCGGTCAAAGGCGTCGAGCACGTCGCGCCCCACGACCAGCGCGCCCTCGTTCTCGATCAGCACCACGGGCCGCGTGGCAGGCGACACCTCGGCGGCCAGGCGCTCCGCCTCGGCCACCACGCAGGCGTGCGGCAGCTTCGGCGCGTCGCGGAGGACGAGATAGCTCTCGGGGATGGTGTTCGTGACCAGCGCCGCGCCGGTCATGCAGAAGGCGCTCGCGTTCGCGGGCTGGGCGTTGACGACGGCGCCCACCTCGGGGTGGCGCCGGTAGATGGCGGCGTGCAGGAGCGCGGTCCGGCTCGGGCGCCGGCCGGCTTCGCAGGTTCCCGCCGTGGCCCGCACCACGCCGGCCGGCTCCAGTTCGAGGCGGTCGCGGCGCCGGGGCGTGATCAGGAATTGCTCGCGATCCAGCCGGGCCGAGAACGAGCCCGCCGTGCTGGTCAGCAGGCGCTGTTCGTACGCGCGGTGGACGAAGCGCGCAATCTGGGTGCGCAGCTCCTTTTCGCGGTTCGATGGCTCCGCCGGCGGAAGTTCGCCCAGGGCCGGCAGCACGCGCTCGATGAGGCGCTCGGGAGGCAGGACCCGGATCTCGCCCAGCGCCGCCGCCCGGACGAGGGTCTGCGCGACAAACTCGAGCGTCTCGAAGCGCTGGAACGCGTCCTTCAGATCGCGCCCGCCGATGACGACGCCGTGGTTCTCCAGCATCACGCAGTCGGCGCCGGCCGCGAAGGTCGCGGCGATGTTCCGCCCCAGTTGCTCGCTGCCCGGGCAGGCGTAGGGCGCGTAGGCCACCCGGCCGCAGATCGCATAGGCGAGCACCTGCACCCGCGTCTCGGGCAGGCGGCGGCAGATGCTGAAGGCCACCAGGGCGCCGGGATGCGCATGCACGATCGCCTTGAGGTCGGAGCGGCGCCGGTAGATCTCGCGATGAAAGGGGAACTCCGACGAGGGCGCCGGCCCGCCGGATTTCGTGCCGTCGGGATGCACCTGCACGATGTCCGTCGGCTGCAGGCTGCCCTTGTCCACCCGCGACGGCGTGATCCAGATGCTGCCGTCGGCGTCGAGGATGGACAGGTTGCCGCCCGAGGTCGTCGTCATCCGGTAGCGGTAGATGCGCTGCATCGTCGCCACCAGTTCCTCCCGCGGATGCAGCCAGCGCGTCTCCATGCCGGCCATCGCAGCAGGCGCCGCCGCTCGAGTCAAAGCCGCAGGCGCGCGCCGCGCTTGTGGCGTCGCGCGTCCGGTCTCCCGCGCGGAAAAATATGTCAACTATTAGTTGACATGCATCGGAGGGCTCCAGCGAATGAAACCCGCGTGGACCACGCCGCCACCGCTTCGGACGCGCCGGGGTTACTCGCCGCCGCTGCGGAGGAGGCGCACGCGGCGGTTTTTCTGGGGGAAGGTCAGCGTCACCACCGTGCCCACGCCCTCCTTGCTGTCGATGCCCACCGTGCCGCCGTGCTGGCGCATGATGCGCTGCACGATCATCAGGCCGAGGCCGTGCCCGCCGGGCTTGGTCGAATGGTAGGGCTGGAAGAGCTGGGCCAGGTCCTCCTGCCGGATGCCCACGCCGGAGTCGCCGAACATCAGGTACACGGAGTCATCGTCCGCCCGGGACTTGATCTTCAGCTTCCCGCCCGGCCCCATCGCCTCCATGGCGTTCGTGATCAGGTTGAAAAACACCTGCTTCAGCTGGTTGCGGTCGGCGAGCACGGGGGGCAGGTCCGCCTGCGTCTCGGCCTCGACGACCACGCCCCGGTTCTCCAGCTCGGCCTTCTGAAAGCGCAGCACCTCGTCGAGCACGTCGACCACGTTGGTCTCCGCGAGGTCCGGCGGCCGCGGGCGGATCGCCTCGAGGAAATTGGTGATGATGTCGTCGAGGCGTTTCACCTCCTCCCGGCAGACCGCGATCGATTTCGCGAGCGCCTCGGCGTCGCGGGTCGCCCGGAGCTTCTTCAGCTTCCGCGCGATGAGCTGGAGATGGATCGTGAGCGAGTTGAGCGGATTGCCCAGCTCGTGCGCCACGCCGGCGGCCAGGAGCAGGATCGACGACGTCTTCTCGTCCTCGATCAGCCGTTCGGTCGAGTGCCGCTCCCCGGTCACGTCGCTGAGGATGACGGCGAACCGGCGCACCTTGACCCGCGCGCTCTCGTCCTGGAACGGCACCATGTACAGCCGCAGGATCTTCGGCTGCGGGTAGCTGAGCTCGAATTCGCGCGCCAGCGCCGGCACCGCGGCATTGTCGTCCATCGACGCCTCGAGCGACGCGCGCAGGCCCGGCACCAGCCGCCAGAGGACGGTGCCGGCCAGCTCGCCCTCGCGCAGGCCGATCAGCCGCGACGCGGCCTCGTTGGCGTACTCGATGACGCCCTCGGCGTTGATGACCAGGATGCCCTCATGGATCGTGTTGAAGATCGCCTCGAACAGCGTGCGCTCCCGCGCAAGTCGCTGCACGAGGTTCGCGAGGTTGATCGAGTCCAGCGTGTCGAGGCGTCCGAGCACGCGGTCGAAGGAACTGTGTTTCCGGCTGGCCATGGCGTCGCAACCGATCGCTGCTAATCCGCACTAAATCCCGGCGGCAGGCGAGCCCGCACTTGCCTCCCCCGGGCCGGCCGCCGCCGGCGCGCCCGCCGGCTTCGCCTCGAAGAGCAGGCTCATCTGCGCCGGGTCGACCCGGCCGCGCATCAGCTTGCGCAGGAACGCGCCGCGGTGCGCCGAGCACCGGCCCAGGCGCAGGATCGCGTCCCGGTGCTCATCCGTCCCGTAGCCCTTGTGCTGGGCGAAGCCGTAGCCGGGGAATTTCGCGTCGAGCTGCTCCATCAGGCGGTCCCGTGTGACCTTGGCCACGATGGAGGCCATCGCGATGCACAGGGAGCGCGCGTCGCCCCGCACGATCGCCGTGTGCGGGTAGGCGAAGCCGCGCAGCCCCAGCCCGTCGATCAGGATCCGGCACGCCACCGCCGGCTGGAACGCCCGCACCTGCTCCTCGCTCGCAAACAAATCGGGTTCGGTCCTCCGGGCGAACGCCGCCGGCGGATAGATGCCCTCGAGCGCGCGGCGCATGGCGAGGCGCGTCGCCCCGAGGATGTTGAATTCCTCGATCTCCGCGGTCGACGCCTCCCCGACCGTCGCGTGCACCTGACCCTCGAGGGCGAGCCGCTCAATGTCCGCGTAGGCTTCGGCGCGCTGCTCCGGCGTCAGCTGCTTCGAGTCGTTGATCTTCCCGCTGCGCGCCACCGCCCACCGCCCCTCCAGGAACTCCCGCGTGACCAGCACCGCCCCGGCCAGGACCGGGCCCGCCAGCGCGCCGCGGCCGGCCTCGTCGACCCCGACGAGCTCGGCGTGGCCCTCGATCTGCTTCAGGTCAAAGCTGCGAAGCTGGCGGCGCTTGGGCATCGTTCGCTATTCCCCGCGGCCGTGGGATTCGCTCATTCCCGGTGCCATTCCTCGCGTTCCTTCGGCTTGGGCAGGGGCAGCTCCGCCAGCCGGCCCGCCGCCGCGACCACCTCGTAGGCGGTGCGGAAATGCAGCTTGGCGAACTCGCGGAGCGCCGGCGCGCCGAAGCGGGCGATGATGGCCGCCGCCTGTTCCTTCACCTTCCCGCCGGCGCCCTTCTGCAGCGGGCCGCCGAAGCGGCGCGACAGGTGTTTCATCACCCGCACGTACTCGGCGCGCGCCACGACGGAGGCCGCTGCGACGACCGGATCCTCCTCGGCGCGGACGCGCATTTTGAGCTCGAAGTTCTGGACCTTCTTCTTCGCCAGCTCCCGCTGGGTGAGCGGCTGCTTCGAGAACTGGTCGAGCAGGCCCCAGGGCACCCATTTCTCGTTCAGCGCCTGCTCCAGCGCCGTCGCATGCTGCCACGCGAGCAGCCGGTTGAGATTGGCGCCCGGCCGGAGCATCAGCTCGTTGTACTTCGGCATGCCGCAGTAACAGGTCTTCACCGCCGCGCCGGTCGTCTTGCGGATCAGGTCGTCGAGCTTGAGAATCTGGGAGTCGGCGAGGCGCTTGCTGTCCTTCACGCCAGCCTTGAGCCACGCTTCGATGGCCGGCTGGTCCGCGATCACCGTCGCGGCGATGACCGGCCCGAAAAAGTCGCCCTTGCCGCTCTCGTCGAGGCCGGCGTGCGCGGCAAACCAGTCCGGGTGCAGCACCGCGTCGTAGCCGAGCCGCGGCGCCTGCGTGATCTCGGTCTCCAGCGTGTTGAGCACGAATTCCTTCGTGCCCTTGCCCGCGATCACCACGACCTTCCGCTTGTCGTAGGCCGTGACGTTCACGTCCGGCCCGCGGAAGGCGAAGCGCGCGTACGGCACCTCCACCGGCTCCCACCCGCGCGCCGCGCAGTTCGCCCGGAGCTGCTCCAGCTGGGCGTCCTCGAGTTTGATCGTGTAGGTGCTGAGCTTTTTCGGCGGTTCGTCGTCCGCGGGGGGCCGGTTCGTCATCGCGCGGGAATTGGCGCAAAGAGGCACAAAAAACGCAAAAGCTAAAGCCAGGAAATCATAAGGGCCTCCCGGCGCCCGACCGGGACGCCCCCCAAGCCCGGACTTCCGTCCGGCCGCCTTTTGTGCTTCTTCGTGCCTCTCCGTGAGCTCCCCCACCCAACGGCTCGAGCGCAACTGCGCGGCGTTTCAGCACGCGCTGCACGCGTGGTATCGCCGGCACCACCGGCGCCTGCCGTGGCGCGAG
>JBAIXJ010000142.1:0-1891 GCA_037916645.1 Opitutales bacterium
TTGCAGGTGCCGCAGATGCCGGAGCGGCAGGAGAAGTCGGGATGCAGGCCGGCGTCTTCCGCGATCTCGAGCAGGGTTTTGCCGGGGGCAAGGGGCGCGGTCATGCCGGCGCGAGCGAAGGTCACCAGGGCCGGTTCGGCCGCGGTTTCCGGGGGCGACGGCTCCGCGGCACCGTCCGTCGCCGCCAGCACCGCCTCCGCGCGTTTCGCGGCGGCGAACGCCTCGGACTTGATCTGCTCGGCCGGGACTCCGAGGTCCCGCAGCACCTGGATCGTCTGCGCCATCATCGCCGACGGGCCGCAGACATAAACCGGCCGCGACGCGAGGTTGGGAACGTTTTCGCGCAACAACTCGGGGCCGATGCGGCCCTGGCGGCCCCGCCAGCCGGTTCCGTCGACGCGGGTGAGCGTCACCATCAGGTGCAGGTTCGGGCAGCGCTGTTGGAGCGCCTCGAGCTCGCGGCGGAAGATGATGTCCGCCTCGGTCTTCGCGCAGAAAAGGAAATGGATTTCGCCGGGCCAGCCGCGGGCGGTCAGCGAGCGCAGGATCGACATCAGCGGCGTGATGCCCACGCCGCCCGCGATCAGCACGACGCCGGCGGCGGGCGGCCCGTCGAAGGTGAAGCGGCCGGCGGGCGCCGAGACATTGACGAGGTCGCCCTCCCGGACGGACGCATGGAGGTGTCCCGAGGCGACGCCGTTCTCCTCGTGCTTGACCGTGATCTCGCACCAGGCGCGCTCGGTGGGGGACGACGCGATGGTGTACGTGCGCACGACTTTGCGGCCGTCGACGGAAAGCGTGAGGATGAGGTGCTGGCCGGCGCGATGCTCGAAGGGCAGGCGGCCGCCGTCCGTCGGCGCGAGGCGGAACGTCCGGACGTCGGGTGTTTCGGGGGTGATGCGGACCACCCGCAACTGGCCGGACCAAAGCCGCGGTTTCTCCGGCGCGGGAGTCGTCGCGGGCGCGGCGGCCGGCGCAGTCTTGGGCTGGCGTCCGGCGCGAACGACCCGGTAGCCGAGCAAGACCGACAGCATCGCGGCAAACGCGATGGGCTGGCGGGTGTCGGCCTTGACCTGCATGTAGTAGTGGATGACGCCTGCGATAGCCGAGAGGTAGACAAGCCGGTGCAGCGTCTGCCAGCGCGCCGCCCCGAGGCGGCGGACCATCGCGTTGGTGGAAGTCACGGCGAGCGGCGCCATCAGAAGCAGGCCGGTGCTGCCGACGACGAGGTACTTGCGCTTGACCATCTCCGCCAGCGTGCTGCTGACGCTCAACGAGCGGTCGAGGCCGAAGAAGATCAGGAAGTGCGCGCAGCCGTAGAAGAACGCGTAGAGGCCGAGCGTGCGCCGCGGGAAGATCAGCCAGTTCCAGCCCGTCAGCGTCCGCACCGGTGTGACGAGCAGCGTGAGCGTCAGGAAGACCAGCGTCAGCATGCCGGTCGTCCGGATGGCGAAGTTCACCGGGTTGGCGCCGAGCTGGTGGTGCCACGCGTCCCAGCCCAGCAGCACGAGCGGCACGCCGCCGTTGACGAGGACGAGGAACTTGACGAAGCCGGTGTCCTTGACGCGGGCCATGGCGCTCAGAAATTCGCGCGCAGGTCCATCCCGGCGTAGAGGTGGCCGACCTGTTCGGCGTAGCCGTTGAACATCAGGGTGGGGCGCCGGCCCGACTCGCCGATGCGCTGCTCGGTGGCCTGGCTCCAGCGCGGATGGTCGACCTGCGGATTCACGTTGGCGTAGAAGCCGTATTCATTCGGCGCCTGCAGGTTCCAGGTCGTGGGCGGCTGCGTGTCGACCAGGCGGATCTTCACGATCGATTTGATGCCCTTGAAGCCGTACTTCCACGGCACCACGAGGCGGATCGGGGCGCCGTCCTGCGGCGGCAGCGCGCG
>JBAIXJ010000143.1:0-2211 GCA_037916645.1 Opitutales bacterium
ACCTCCCAGCTGCCCCACCCGTACGCCACGTCGGGTCCGGCCGAGCTGAACACGTTCTGCCCGTCGTGCAGGTACAGCACGGGGTACCGCCGTTCGGGCGCGGCGTCGTAGGACGGCGGCAGCCAGATCCGCACCGTTCGGGTCCCGCCCAATTCTGCCGACGGCATCTGCTCCGGCGGCAGGAACCGGCCGTCGCCGCGGGCGCAGACCAGCACGGCCACCCAACCCAGGATCAACAGCCCGGCGCGTTTCATGACCCCCAGCTAATCGGCCCAAGCGCGGGAGTAACGATTAAAGTGTAAGGAGTAAGGTCCGGAGCCGCGGATGGGCCGGCGGGCCGATCATCCTTTGGCCACATAAGGCACAGGAAGCACAGGAGATCATCCACGCCCGATCTCACTCTTGTGACTCATGTGCCTCTTGTGGCTAAAGCCCGATTCGCCCCGGCAACGGGGCATCGCCGGCTTACACATCACGCATTAGCCCTTACACCGGCAAGGGGGGGCAGCCGCCGGCCTAGCCGCCGCCCGTCTTCGGTGCCACCGCCGCATCACTCACCGCCAGCGGAGCCACCGCCTGCGCGGGGCCGGCGAGTTCGAGCACCACAATCGTGTCGAGTTCGTCGCGCAGCGCCGGCGGCACCGCGAGTTCGAGACCCAGTCCAGTCTGCGCGCACGGGATCGCTCCCCCGCCGAGCAGCGACGCCCGCACCACGCCGACCGGCAGCGCGGGCAGGTGCAGCGGCCCCGCCCCGGGCCAGGCGAGGACGTGCACGTAGACGCGGTTGCCCCGGTACGTCGAGACGCCGTAGGGGCCGGGCAGGAACGGCCCGCCGCGCGTCCCATGGATGCTCGCCCCGTTCTGGTGCAGCCAGGCGCCCAGCTGGCGCAGCCGCTCGGCCTGCGGCGGATCGATGCGGCCGTCGGGCCGCGGTCCGACGTTGAGCAGCAGGTTTCCGTCGCGGCCCGCGGTCTTGACGAGCAGGTGCACCAGGTGGCGGAGCGACTTCACGGGCGCGCCGGGTTTGTATCCCCAGGGCCCGTCCACGATGGTCGTGCAGAGCTCCCACGGGTGCGTGGAGTCGAAGTCACCCAGCCGCGCGTCGCCTTCGCGCGAGTGAAAGTCCTCCGGCATGTCGGCGCGGCCGTTGATCAGCACGTTCGGCTGGAGCTGGCGCAACCGCGCATACATCTGGTCGTGCTGCCAGCTGAATCGCCCGTGGTAATGCTCGCCCGGGGGGCGTCTCCTCCACTCTGCACCCTTCCAGTCGCCGCCGAACGCCAGCCAATCGGCCTCCCCGCCGTCGAACCAAAGCACGTCGAGCGGCCCATAGTTGGTCAACAGCTCCGTCAGCTGCCGGTGGTACTGCGCCCGCATCGCCTCGGCGCTGGCGAGCTGGAGGTCGGGCAGGAGATAGCCGGGAAACCGCCAGTCGAGCACCGAGTAATAGAGCCCGACGCGCAATCCCGCCGCACGCATGGCCGCCACGTACTCGGCCACGAAATCGCGGTGGGCGGCCGTCTTCACGCTCGTGAAGTCGCTCTCCGGATCGTCGAAGAGAGCGAAGCCGTCATGGTGGCGGGCGGTGAGCACCACGTAGTTCGCCCCGGCCGCCTGGAACAGGGCCGCCCACTCCCGGGCGTCGAACTGCGCCGGTTGGAACCGGTCCGCCAGGCGGGCGTAGTCCTCGACGGGAATCTGCTCGTCCCATTGGACCCATTCCCCGCGGCCGAGGATGGCGTAGAGTCCCCAGTGCACGAAGATGCCGAACCGCGCCTCGCGCCACCACGCGATGCGGGCCGCGCGGGACTCCAAGGTCTCCGGAACCGCCGGGAGCGGTCCCGCCGGCTGCGCTCCGCCCGCCACCCGCGCGAACCCCGCCACCAGACCAATCACCACGAATGCGATTTGTTTCATGACTCAACGCCCCCACGGACGCAGACCAGCGTGGCCACCCAACCCAGGAGCAACACCCATTCGCGTTTCATGCCCCCAGCTAACCCGCTGCCCCGGTTCAGACCAAGCCAAACGTGCCTGCCCGCCGACTTGCCCGCCATAGCGCGCAGCGCGACGGCGGAAGGCTTGGCGAAGGCTGGGGCCGCGATTCGTCCGCGTCCGGACACGAACGCCTTTTTCGGCCGCAATAGGGCTTAACGCGACGGGACCGCAGCCATATCCAGCGGGACTTTTCTGGCCACAGATTTCCAAGCG
>JBAIXJ010000144.1:0-9306 GCA_037916645.1 Opitutales bacterium
GGCAAGCTTTCGCCGGTGGCCTATCTCGTCGCCATCCCGGCGGCGTTCCTGCAGCCCTGGATCGCCGACGCGCTCTACGTCGCGGTGGCGCTGGTCTGGCTCGTGCCCGACCGCCGGATCGAGCGCGTGCTGGCCAAATGACGTTCAGCGCGGGCCGGGGGCGTCGTCCGCCCCCGCCTCGCCCCGCGACGGCTCCGCGGGCGCATCGCCGATCGCGTCCACCGGCAGCAGATAGCGGCGCGCGCGGGTTCCGCCCGCCTCGCCGGCAGCCGCAAACTCAACCGCCAGGTAGGCCCGCGCCAGCTCCCGGCCCAGCACGAGGAACGCCGGGTTTGCCTTGGTCGACCGGGCCCGCCGCGCGATGGCGCCGCCCTCCGCCGCCGCGGCGTCGGCGGCCGCCAGCTTGTCGGCCGGAACGGGTTCCTTCAGCACGACGCATTCGGCGCCCAGGTATTTGCCCGGCGTCTGGCGCTCGTCCACGGTGAGGTCGATCTCGACGCTGGCCGTCAGCGCTTGCAGTTGCACCCGCCGGCAGATTACGCCCAGCTCTTTCAGGCCGTCGACGCTCACGACCTCCGGGCCGCCGGCCAGCAACCGGGGCACGAAGCCGATGGCCGCAAACAGGAGCAGGCGTTTTGTTCGTTTCAACACGGCGGAGAGACAGGGAAGGAAGTCACGCCGCCGCTGCAAGCGGAATGCGCGGCGGAACCCCGGGCCATCCTGTGCCGCTGACGTCGAATCGCCTGGCCCGGCGCCGGTTGCGCGAAGGCGGACGACAGGTAGCGTGTCCGACCCAATGAAAGCCATCGACGGGTATTTCGTCATCAAGCCGGACGACCTCTTGTGGCGGCCGTCCAACCTCATGAAGATCCCGAACGCGGACTTCCTCGAGCGGACGGGCAGCCAGATCCTCGGCGCCCGCCTCTGGCGCCTGCCGCCGCGCAGCGCGAACACGCGGCACAAGCATGTGCGCGCCGAGGAGTTCTACTTCGTCCTCGAGGGCGTCGGGCGGATGCGCGTCGGCGACCAGACCCTGACCGTGCCCCGGTACGGCGGCGTCCTCGTGGGGCCGAGCCTCATGCGCCAGGTCTTCAACGACGGCGAGGCGGAGACCCTCTGGCTGATCATCGGCGCGCCGGAGGCCGAACTGGAGCCGAAGGAAAAGGGGAACATGAAGCTCTTCTACCCGACTGACCCGACCCAGCTCCCCCCGGAACTGGCGGGGGCCGCCTGGCCGCCGCAAGGCTGATCGCCCGCCGCAAACCCGCCCGTTTGGAGTCGCGCTCGGCCTGCCGCCGTCAGGCCCCACTGGACCCGGCGTGCACAACCATGTTCAAGGTTGAACATGGTTGCGCATGCCAGCTGGCGCCGGGCGATCGATTGGCGTGGGCAGGTCCGGCCGGCGCCAATGCCGGCGCGCGGGCGGCCGCCGGTCCGGAAACGCCGGGGCGCCGCCGAAACTCCGGCCTTGAACATTTCGCCGGGCGGTCTTGGGTTGCGTCGCCGTGGCGTCCACCGACACCAATTTCGTCCATCTGCACCTGCATTCCGACTACAGCCTGCTCGACGGCGCGTGCCGCATCGACCGCCTGATGGACCGCGCGGTCGCGCTGGGGATGAAGGCGCTGGCCCTCACCGACCACGGGAATCTTTTCGGCGCGATCGAGTTCTACAACCAGGCCAAGGCCCGCGGCCTCAAGCCCCTGATCGGCTGCGAAATCTACCTCACCGAGGGCTCGCGGCTGGAGCGCACCGGCCGGAGCGAGGAGGGCAAGTCGATCTTCCACCTGGGCGTGATCGCCCGGAACCTCGCCGGCTACCAGAACCTCCTGAAGCTCGTGTCGGATGCCCACCTGCGCGGCTTCTATTACCGGCCGCGCGCCGATTTCGAGACGCTCGCCCGTTACTCGGAGGGCCTGATCGCCTTCAGCGGCTGCCTCGCGGCCCTCGTCCCGCAGCGCCTGCTCCAGGGCCGCTACGACGAGGCGCGCCGCGCCGCGGGCCGCTTCCGCGAGATCTTCGGCCGGGATAATTTTCTCGTCGAAATCCAGGACCACGGACTCGCGCCGCAGCACCAGATCACGCCGGATCTCCTCAAGCTGGCCCGCGAGCTCGACCTCAGGGTCGTCTGCACCAACGACGTTCACTACGTCCGCGCCGAGGACGCCGGCCCGCACGACACCCTGCTCTGCATCCAGACCGGCGCGAAGCTCGAGGACGCCGACCGGATGCGCTTCGACAGCCGCGAGTTCTACCTCAAGTCGCGCCAGGAAATGGAGCGCCTGTTCCACGAGGTCCCGGAGGCGGTGCTCAACACCCAGGCCGTCGCCGAAATGTGCGACCTGGCCATCCCCTTCCCCAAGGGCTCCGAACGCTACCCGCGCTATCCGCTGCCCCCGGAGGTGAAGACCGACCGCGCCGGCTACCTTCGGCAGCTCGCCCTCGAGGGCCTGAAGCACCGGTACGGGATCGATTATGGTCAACGGTCGGCGGCCGGTCGGCAGACGCCAGAGGTCAGAAGTCAGCGGTCAGAGGTCAGCGACCAGAGGTCAGAGGACAGTGGAACCCAGGACCCAAAACCCAAGACTCCCAACCCGGCGGACGCGCCGCCCGCAGCGGAGGCCGCCGCCGCCCGCGCCGATGAGCTCTGCGAGCGGATCGATTACGAGCTGTCGATCATCGAGCAGACCGGCTACACCGACTACTTCCTCGTCGTCTGGGATTTCATCCACTGGGCCAAGGAGCAGGGCATCCCCGTCGGGCCCGGGCGCGGCTCGGGCGCGGGCAGCCTGGTGGCCTATGCGCTCGCCATCACCAATCTCGACCCGCTGCGCTTCAAGCTCCTGTTCGAGCGCTTCCTCAATCCCGAGCGCGTCTCGCCGCCCGACTTCGACATCGACTTTTGCATGCGCCGCCGGGGCGAGGTCATCGACTACGTGCGCCGCAAATACGGCGACGGCTGCGTGGCCAACATCATCACCTACGGCACGCTCGGCGCCAAGATGGTCATCCGCGACGTGGCGCGCGTCCACAGCCTGCCGTACGCCGAGGCCGACCGGCTCGCCAAGATGATCCCCGACGAGATCAACATCTCGCTCGACGACGCCATCGTCCGGTCCGCCGAGCTCAGCGCCGAGATCACGGCCAACCCGGCGGCCAAACAGATCGTCGAGGAGGGCCGCGTGCTCGAAGGCATGGTCCGCAACACGGGCAAGCACGCCGCGGGCATCCTCATCAGCGACACGCCCCTCGAGGAATACGTGCCGCTCACCCTGCAGGAGGGCGACGTCACCGTGCAGTACGACATGAATGCGGTGTCGAAGCTCGGCCTGCTGAAGATGGACTTCCTCGGGCTCAAGACCCTGACCGTCATCGCCGACGCGGTGGAGAACGTCCGCCGGACCGCCGACCCGGCGTTCGACATCGAGCGGATCCCGCTCGATGACGCCGCGACCTTCGCCCTCCTCAACTCCGGCCGCACCACCGGCGTGTTCCAGCTTGAGTCGCCCGGCATGCAGGCGCTCTGCCGCCAGCTCCAGGTCTCCACCATCGACGAGGTCATCGCGCTGATCGCGCTCTACCGGCCCGGGCCGATGGAGTGGATCCCGGACTACATCCGGGGCAAGAAGGATCCCGCGACCGTCAAGTTCCCCCACCCGCTGCTCGAGGACGTCTGCCACGAGACCTACGGCGTCATGGTCTACCAGGAGCAGGTCATGGAGGCGGCGAAGGTCATCGCCGGCTACACCCTCGGCGGCGCCGACATGCTGCGCCGCGCCATGGGCAAGAAGGACCCCGTCGCGATGGCCCAGGAGCGCGACAAGTTCGTCGCCGGCGCCAAGCGCCTCCACGGCATCGGCGAGGACACCTCCAACGCGATCTTCGACATCCTCAACAAATTCGCCGGCTACGGCTTCAACAAATCGCACTCCGCGGCCTACGCCGTGCTCAGCTACCAGACCGGCTACCTCAAGGCCAACTACCCCGTGCAGTTCATGGCCGCCATGCTCAGCTCCGAGCTGGGCAACGCCGACAAGGTCTCCCATTTCATCGACGAGGCGCTCGCCCTGGGCATCCCGGTGCTGGGTCCGGACGTGAATGAAAGCCGCGAGATGTTCACCCCGGTGGTGGCCGGCGTTCGAATTGGCGACCGGGGGGCCGCCGCTCCAGTCGGGACATCGGAAACCGCTGGGGACGCGACGCCCTCGTCGCGTGCCTCGGGCAAGATCCGCTTCGGCCTCGCCGGCATCAAGGGCGTGGGCGAGCTCGCCGCGCAGAAGATCATCGGCGAGCGCGAAAGCGGCGGGCCGTACCGCGACTTCGACGATTTCCTCCACCGCATCGACGGCCGCGCGATCAACAAGCGCGTGCTGGAGTGCCTGATCAAGACCGGCGCCTTTGACTATTCCGGCGCGGCGCGCGGCACGCTGTTCGCCGGGCTGGACGCCGCGGCCGAATTCGTTTCCGCCCGCGTGAGCGCCACCGCCGCGGACGAGCGGGAGAAGGCGGCCGGCCAGGTCTTCCTGTTCGGTGACGCCGAACCGGCGGGGGCGCGGCGGCGCAACGGCAGCGTCGCCACCAACGGCGGGGATTTCGCGCCGTCCGCCCGCCTCCAGTACGAGAAGGAGCTGCTCGGCTTCTACATCTCCGGCCATCCGATGGACGCCTACGCGGGCCTGGCGGACGCCCTCAACACGGTCCCGCCGGACCAGCTGCTCGACCTGCCCGACCGGAGCGAGTTCCGCCTCTGCGGCGTCGCGAGCGGCATCACCAAGAAACTCTCACGCAAGGACAACCGCCCCTGGGCCGCGTTCACCCTCGCCACGCGGAGCGCCTCGCTGCCGATGAACATGTTCTCGGAGGCGTACGCGGAGTACGCGAAGAACCTCCTCCCGGAGACGCCCGTGCTGGTCCAGGGCAACCTCCTCGCCGGGAACGACGGCACGCGGCTCAACGTGCGCGAGTGCTATCCCCTCGACGCCGCCCTGCCGGGCTTGACCCGAAAAGTCACCTGGCTGCTGCGCCCCGACCATCCCGGGGTCCCCGCGTTCCTGCGAACGCTGCGCGCGGTGGTCGACCAAAACCCCGGCGACACCCGGATCGAGTTCGCCTTCGTGTTCGAGGGTCGGATCGCCCCGCTCGCCGAGGCCTCCGCCGCGCTGGGCTGGCGCATCTCGGCGGCTCAGTTCCAACAGTTGCGCGCCGATCCCGCCGTCGCCGGCACGCTCGTTGAGGCGAAACGCCTCCAGCTCAAGGAAACCCGCCGTTGGGCGCGCCGCGCCTCGGGCTGAGAGTCTTGGGTCCTGGGTTTTGAGTTTTGGGTTACGGTCTCCGGGTTCCGCCCACTGACCTCTGACTTCTGACCTCTGTGGTCTGGTCTCGGTCCTCCGGTCTCTGATTTCCACTGCCGCCACCTGACGCGCGACGGTTTGCGGATATATTGCGCACTGGCTCCAGCTCGAACCGTCTCAACCGCGATCTCATCTCCGCTCAACGCCGTGCCGAATTCCTCTGCCTCCCCATTTGCCAGGCGATTTCAGGGTCAGTCCGTCTTTGTGACCGGCGGCGACGGCGGCCTCGGCTCGGCCATGTGCCGCCGGTTCGCCCGCGAGGGGGCGAATGTCGCCGTCGGCTGGTTCGGCAAGGACCCCGCGCCCGCGAACCGCCTCGTCGAGGAACTCCGGGGCTGCGGCGTCAAGGCGATGGCCGTCGAGGGCAATGTGGCGCGGCCGCGCGACATCCAGGGCGACGTCCGGAGCGTGATCAAGGAGCTCGGCGGGCTGCACGTCTGCGTCAACAACGCCGGCTTCGAAAACCCGCACGATTTCCTCGAGCTCCCCTACGAGGCGTGGGAGGGCGTGCTCAACGTGAATCTCACCGGCCCGTTTCTCGCCGGCCAGGAGGCGGCACGCTGGATGGCGAAGAACGGCGGCGGCGTGATCATCAACATCTCAAGCGTGCACGACGTGATCCCGTGGGCCACCTATGCCCACTACTGCGCAAGCAAGGCCGGGCTCTCGATGCTGACCAAATGCATGGCCGTGGCGCTAGCCGACAAGAAGATCCGCGTCGTCGGCGTGGCGCCCGGCGCGATCGCCACGCCCATCAACCAGGACGTCTGGCGCAACCCGCAGCTGCTGCCCAAGCTGCTCGAGAAGATCCCGTGGGGCCGCATCGGGCAGCCGGACGACGTCGCCAACGTCGTCGCCTTTCTCGCGAGCCGGGAGGCAGACTACATCACCGGCACCACGATCTACGTCGACGGGGCGATGACCCAGTATCCCGAGTTCCAGCGCGGCGCGGTCTAGCGGCCGGCCGGATGGGGCTTTTCAATTTCGCCCGGTCTGTCGGAATGGGCGGTTCAACCCTCCCTCCGGTGTCCGCCCTCCCCTCCGCCTCGTGCCTGAACCGTGCCGCGCAGATCCTCGCCAAGGTGCCGCCGCACGGCGCCGTCGATGCGGTGCTCCAGCGCGAACTGGCGCCGCGGCGTGATCTGCTCGCGGCGGAGCGGCGTGCCATCGCCGGAGCCATCGCCGCCTGGTTCCGTTGGCTGCGCTGGCTTGATCCGGGCGAGCCGCGACCACAGCAGCTCGCGGCGGCCGTGCGCCTGCAGGCCCGCTTCGCGGCCGCGCCCGGGGCCTTCAAGCCGGAAACGCTGGCCGCCCGCGCCGTGCCGGCCTGGCTTGCCGGCGAGATGGAGACCATTCCCCCGGCCTGGCTCCTCCAGCTCCAGCGCGAACCCCCGCTGTGGATCCGTGCGCGCCAGGCCGATGCGGCCGCGCTGCCCGCCGCGCTGGGCGAATGCCTCCCCGCGGAAATGCCGCTGCTTCGGACCGTCCGGCCCGTCACGGCGCTGCGCTACCGCGGCGCCCGCGACCTGTTTCTCACGCCCGAATTTCAGCAGGGCCGGTTCGAGATCCAGGATCTGGCCTCGCAGCTCGTCGGCCATGCCTGCGCGCCGCGCCCCGGCGAGACCTGGTGGGACGCCTGCGCCGGCGAGGGCGGCAAGACCCTCCACCTCGCCGATCTCATGCGCAACCGGGGGCTCATCTGGGCGACCGACCGCTCCGACCGGCGGTTGCGCGTCCTGAAGAAGCGCGCCGCCCGCGCCGGCGTGTTCAACTATCGAACGGCGACCTGGAGCGGCGGGCCGAATCCGCCGGTGAAGACGCGGTTCGACGGCGTGCTGGTCGATGCGCCGTGCAGCGGAGTCGGCACCTGGCAGCGCCACCCGCAGGCCCGCTGGACCACGACGCCGGCGGACGTGGCGGAGCTCGCCGCCGTGCAGCGCCGCCTGCTTGACATCGCCGCCGGCTCGCTCAAGCCCGGGGGCCGCCTTGTCTACGCCGTGTGCACGTTGACGCGCGCTGAGACCGTCGGCGTCGCGGCGGAGTTTGGCCAACGGCACCCGGAGTTTGCCCCGGCGGCGGTGTTTTCAGAAGTCAGAGGTCAGAGGTCAGAAGTCAGCGATTCCAGGGCGGAGACTCGTGACTGTCACTCGCCGACCTCTGATCTCTGTCCTCTGACCTCTCTCACCCTCTGGCCCCAGGACCTGGACGCCAACGGGATGTTCATCGCGGCGTGGAGGCGGGTCGCATGAACCCGGCGGTCCAGGATTCGCCGGCGCCGGAGCCAGGGAAGATCACCGCGGAAACCGTCCGCGACGAATTCAACGATCCCCGGCTGGTGGCGCACTACGCGCGCGCCGCCTACAACCTCGGGCTTTGGGCCTCGGAGCGCTGGATGATCGAGCGGTGGCTGCCGGACCGGTTGGCTCCGTTGCTGGAGGCGGGCTGCGGCACGGGCCGGGTGGCGCTCGGCCTGTGGGAACTCGGCTACCGCAGCCTGACGGCCGTGGATTTCGCCTCGGAGCTGCTGGCGCAGGCGGGCAGCCTGGCGAGGCTGCGCGGCGCCACGATCCGGTTTGCGCACGCCGACGTCACCGACCTGCGGCACACCGCGTTTCCGTCCGGCCTGGCGCCGACCGATCGCTTCGCCGGCGTGCTTTTCATGTTCAACGGCTTCATGCAAATCCCCGGGCGAACCCGCCGCCGCGCGGCCCTGCGCGAGTTCTGGGCAGTGGGCCGCCCCGGCGCGACGCTGCTGTTCACGACTCACGATCGGGACGACGATCCCCGGGAGGCCCCGCTCTGGGCCGCCGAGGCCGACCGCTGGGCCCGCGGCGTCCAAGACCCCCGCCTGATCGAGTTCGGTGACCGCTATTTCCCCGACACCCTTGGCGGCCACACCTTCATGCACCTCCCGACGCGGGCCGAGGTGCTCGACGACCTGGCGGCGACGGGCTGGACGCACCAGTTCGACGCGATGCGGCGTGCGATCGCACCGGAATCCCAAGCCGTGCGCGAGTTCTCCGACGAGTGCCGCTTTTGGGCGGCCCGGCGCGCGGACGGGGCGGCGCCCTGACGCCGGTTTGCCTTTCATGGGCGAACGGCCTCCAATGTGCGCCATGTCCCGGCGGCTCCTTTTCCTCCTTCTGACCGGCGCCACGGCGCTCGGAACGCTGCGCCTCGGCGCCGCGCCGGAATACCCGAAACGCGGGCCCGACATCTACGATCCGACGGCCGACGGCACGGCGCTGATCGCCGCCGCGCTTCAGCGGGCGCAGGCGGAGCACAAACGCGTGCTGCTGGATTTCGGCGCCAACTGGTGCCCCTGGTGCCACATCCTGCACCAGGTCTTCACAACGAGCCCGGCAGTCGCGCGCCTGCTGGGCGAGCGCTACGTCCTCGTCATGATCGACGTCAACCAGCGCCACGGCACGGCGCGTAATGCCGCCGTGAACGAGAAGTACGGGAACCCGATCCGGTTCGGCCTGCCGGTCCTCGTCGTGCTCGACGCGGAAGGGCATCTGATCGCCACCCAGGACACCGGGGCCCTGGAAAAGGGCGACGGCACCGAGGCGGACGATCCCGCCAAGGTGCTGGCCGTCCTGCAAAAATGGGCCGGCCCGTGATCCCGCGGCTCGTCAGCGGAGGCCAGACGGGCGCCGACCGCGCCGCCCTGGACTTCGCGCTCGCCCGCGGCCTGCCGCACGGCGGATGGTGCCCCCGGGGCCGGGACGCCGAGGATGGGCCACTGCCGGACCGATACGCGCTGCGGGAGACGCCCGCCGCCGATCCAGCCCAGCGCACCGAATGGAACGTCCGCGACTCCGACGGCACCGTGATCTTCTCCCTCAGCCCCCGGCTCAGCGGCGGGACCGCCTGGACCGCGGAATGCGCCCGCCGCCTCGGCCGGCCCCTGCTGCACCTGACGCCGGCTGGCGCCGGCCCGGCCCGGGAGCTG
>JBAIXJ010000145.1:0-2684 GCA_037916645.1 Opitutales bacterium
CTCCATCACGCGCGCCGCGCGATTGTAGCCGATGCGCAGGCGGCGCTGCAGCATGGAGGTCGAGGCCCGCCGCGTGGCGCGCAGCACATCGAGCGCCTGCCGGAAGAGTTCTTCGTCGTCGCCCATCTCGCCGGCGGTATCGTCGCCGCCGCCGCTTTCCTCATCCTCCTCGCCCGCCACCCGGTCGATGTGCGCCTGCACATCCTGCGCGAAGGCCGGCGGCCCATTGCGCTTGAGGAACTCGACGATGCCGTGGATTTCCTCGTCGGAGACGAGCGCGCCCTGGGCGCGCACCAGCTTGGAGGAGCCCGGCGGGGAGAACAGCATGTCGCCGCGGCCGATGAGGGTTTCCGCCCCCTTGGTGTCGATGATGGTCCGCGAATCGACCTGCGAGGCCACCTGGAACGCGATGCGCGAGGGCAGGTTGGCCTTGATGATCCCGGTGATGACGTTCACCGAGGGCCGCTGCGTGGCGATGATGATGTGAATGCCGGTCGCGCGGGCCAGCTGCGCAAGGCGGGCGACCGAGGTCTCGATCTCGGCGGGAGCGACCATCATCAGGTCGGCGAGCTCGTCGATGATCGCGATGATGTAGTGCAGATGGTCGGGCACCTCGACGTCGGCCGGAGGAGCCGCCGCCTCCGGGGCGGCCGGCGGGTTCTCGGCCGGACCGGTCTCCTTTGCCGATTTCTTGCGCGCGTTGAAGCCGCTGATGTTGCGCACCCCGGCCTTCGCGAAGAACTGATACCGCTGCTCCATCTCGTTAAGCAGCCACTTGAGCGCCGCCGGCACCTTCTTGGCCTCGGTGACCACCGGGATCAGCATGTGCGGCAGATCGTTGAAGATCTTCAGTTCGACGATCTTGGGGTCGATCATCAACAGCCGCACGTCGCGCGGGCTGGCGTGATAGAGGATCGAGGCGATGATCGCATTGATGCAGACCGATTTCCCCGAGCCCGTGGCGCCGGCGATCAGCAGGTGGGGCATCTTCGCGAGATCGGAGACCAGGGGCTTCCCGCTGACGTCCTTGCCCAGGGCGATCGGCAGATCGGCCTTGGCCCCGGCCCAGTCCTCCGACTCGATGATTTCGCGCAGACCGACCTCCATGCGCTTCTGATTCGGCACCTCGACGCCCACGGCCGCCTTCCCCGGGATGGGGGCCATGATGCGGACCGACTGGGCCCGCATGCCCAGCGCGATGTTCTTGTCGAGACCGGCGATCTTCTCGACCCGGACTCCGGCCGCGGGGATGACTTCGTACCGGGTGATGACCGGGCCGACGTGGATCTCCCCCAAGGTGACTTCCACTCCGAACTCGGCCAGAATCCGGAGGAGGTTCTCGGCATTCTGCCGGTGTTCCTCCTCGCCCGCACCGGCGTTGCCGGTGGCCTGGTCCCGGAGCAGGGTCAGGGGCGGAAACTCGTAGTTTTCCTCTGCACGTGGATGGAGGGCGGCGCGGGCTTTCTTGGTCTCCTCCGGTTTGACAATGTTGAGCTTGTCCGGCGCCGCGGGCGCAGCCTTGGCCGCGGCGGCCGCCAGCTCCGCCGCCCCGGGCTGGGGAGGCGTTGAGCGCGACGTCGGTCTGGCCGGCTCGGGCGCGGCCGAATCGACGATCTTGGCGCCCGCGGCCTCGCGGGCGATCTCCTCCTTGGTTTTGGGAATGACCAGGTTCTTCCGCGGGGCCGGAGGCGGTCCCGCCACGGTCACCAATCTCGGCGCGCCGACCTTCTCCTTGGCGTCCTTGGCCTTCTGTTTCTGGGCCGCGCGCTCCGCGGCGCGGCTCTTCCGGTTGACCCACCACGAATGGATGACGGCCGCCAGCCGTTCCAGCTCCGCGCCGATATCGCGCGTGAAAATGAACATCAACGTGAGGCAGTAAGAGGTGCCGAGCAACAATCCGGCCCCCACCACGCCGACTGTGTCTTTGAGGCCCTGCACGTAGAAGAACTGCCCGATCGCGCCGCCCAGGCCCTGCGTGAAGTAGTCGGTGCTCTTGAAGCTCTCGATCATCGCCGCCAGGCTCGAGGCGGAGGCGATGCACAGGATCATCGCGACAAACCGCGTGACCACCAGGCGCCGGGCGTTGCGAATCGCGACCCACGCAAACCAAAGCAGGAAAATGGGCAGCGCCCAGGCGGCCACGCCGGCGAGATGCAGCGACCACCAGGCCAGCTCGGCCCCCCACTGCCCGCCGAGGTTGGGCGGCGGCGTGGCGAGGTTGTGAATGACCCACTGGCCGTCGCGCCACGCGCTCTGTCCCGCCACCTGGTACTCGAGACTCTGCCGGGGATCGTAATCGAGCAGCACGACGAGCATCCAGACGCCGAGCAGAAAACAGACGCTCGCCGACAGCCATCGCGGCCGGTATCGCGGCCCGTCGAACGACGGGGCGTTCTTTGGGTTTGAAGTCTGCGACCTGGCCATTTGTGTAACGACCGAATCCCGGCTAAAAATCCACGCTACCGGTCGCGGGGGTCAATGTAAATAAGCGCCCGCCATTTTGACGATTAACTCATAACCACAGCATGACCGAAGCATTGCGATTTGCGCCCATCTACCAGGAGCGCATCTGGGGCGGCCGGGCGCTGGGTGAACTCTTCGGCCGAGAGCTTCCGCCGAACGTGCCCATCGGCGAGAGTTGGGAAATCGTCGACCGGCCGGAGGCCGGGTCGGTGATCGTGGAC
>JBAIXJ010000146.1:0-2451 GCA_037916645.1 Opitutales bacterium
GGTCAAACCACTTGACGCGCGGGGCGTCGGTCACGTACCGGATGCCCAGCAGGGCGTCGCCCCTCGGCGAAAAGATCGCGCTCGTCAGCGGAACGCCGTCGACCGACAAGCCCAGGGTCCGTTCCGGTAGAATGTCGTATTCCGGATCCGACAGGAGCGGCGCCCCCATCGCCCCGGTGGCGGGATCCAGCGGAAAGACCGTCCAGCGTTTGTCGGGCGTGAGCCCCTTGACAAAAAGCCGGCCGCTCGCCGAGTCGAAGCCGACGGCCCGCAGCTGGCCTTTCCGGTCGGCCAGCGGCAGGATCGTCTTCCACGGCGCGTTTGCGCTCTCGCGATAGATCGCTCCGTACCGGTCCCCGTGGGACAGAATCCCGAGACGCGCCACGCCGGTCGCGTCGAGGCCCCACGATGCCACCTCGCCAGGGTTTTGACTTCGACGCTGGAGGTTCCGTACATCGTGTCGACTCGCAGGATGTCCGGGCGGGTCTGGAGCCCCGGGCCGCCCAAGTGCCGGTCCAGCATCAGGACCGAGTTGTCCTTGTCGTAGAACCGGTAGATCACCTCCCGGAAGAACTGCTTGGGCAGGCTGATGTTGATCTGGTTGTCCTCGTATCCCCCCAGCGGCACGCCACGGTTCCCGTTCCAGTCCGTGGCGACGACCCCGTAGAGGATGTTGTCCCACACGACGGAGGTGATGATCAGCCGCTCATTGCCGACCCACGTGAAGCTGCCGACCAGTTTGCGGGCGCCGTTCGCCAACGTCGCCTCCCCCAGATCAAGCAGGAAGATCCGGTTCTCGTCGATGTTGAGGATGTGCAGCGCCGGCCAGCCCCGGTCTTCGCGGATGAAGGCGAGCCGTTTGCCGTCCGGCGAGAGTTGCGCCCGCGCGGTCGTCGGCTCGCGCGCGAAATCCTCGATCGGCAGCCGGTCCACGGCTCCGGCCACAGCGACAGCCCAAGTCACCACGGAGAATCCCAACCACAGGTGCCGGCGCGACATCATGACCGAGGAACGCGCAGGCTAGGCGTCCCTCCGAGCCCATGCAAAACGAATTCGGGACACGAGAATCCGCTTAACCACCGATCCGCCCGCGTGGCCGCGGCTGCTCAGTCGCACGGTTGTTTCCAAGGCAACACCCAACCCGACCGCGCCCAACCTGCGGGGGCCAACCCCGTCGCGACGACCCAACGAAGCAGCGCCAAATGCCGGCGAGTCCGCCGAATATTCACGGCGCCTCGGTGCGCGGGCACCCCTCCATGCTGAACGCCTTGGTTGGTTCCAGCCGGATGACCGATTCTGACAGTCAGTTTTCTTTGGCGCCAAAAAGGCTTTTATCGTAATTCCCGCGAAGTAAGCTGACCCGCGTTGCAGGGGCGGCAGACCGCTCGATTCGCACGTTTGTCTGCAACCAGCGTCGCGGCGCCCGTGATCCCAAATCAACCGGTTCGCCGCCTCCAGTCAGCCAATCAGACCCAACCCCATCGCTCCTCAGCACTGACCCGATCGGGCCAGCGGCAGAACTACCGAATCAAGGCGCCAGATTCCTGCCCGATGCGAATCCCCTGGCCAATCCGACATCGTCCGCCCCCGAGCCAACTTCGCGCCTGGTCTGCGAAGGCCCAGCGACTGCGGGTCGACGGTGAATCGGCGCCGGGTGCCAACACCTGATCCCGCACCGCGCGCCGTCCGCGCCCCGCATGCGTCGCCCCGCTTAGCATTCCACCAACCCGTAACCCCGTAGCTACACCAAGGACCCAAGATGCAATCGAATCGAGTTCGCATTCTCCGTCGATCGCTGATGGCGGTGCCGGCTTGCGCACTGCTGTTGGCCGCATCCCCCGTGTGGGCGCAACAGGCGCCCGCGCCCACCGGAGCCCCAGCGCCCACCGACCAACCGACCCCGCCCGCGACCACCTCCGAGACGACCGGGGGCAATCAGGAGACGGTGAAACTGTCACCCTTCGTGGTCAACACCACCAAGGACGCCGGCTACTTCGCGGAGAACACCCTCGCCGGCAGCCGCATCAACACCAACCTCGGCGACCTCGCCGCGTCCATCACCGTCGTCACCAAGCAGCAGATGGAGGACACGGCCTCGGTCGACATCAACGACATCTTCAAGTACGAGGCCAGCACCGAGGGTTCCGCGACGTACGCCCCCTCCATCATCGACCGCGGCACGGTCAAGGACTCGCTCGCCGGCTACAGCTTCGGCAACAACGGCGGCACGACGACCAATGCCCAGTCAAACCGCATCCGCGGCCTGAATGCGCCCGACGCCGCGATCAACAACTACGCGACCAACAACCGCATTCCCTTCGACGAGTACAACATCCAGTCGGTGGAAATCAGCCGCGGCCCCAACTCCCTGCTCTTTGGCCTCGGCACCCCGTCCGGCATCGTCAACACCAACACCGCCCAGGCCGCGCTCGATCGCGACACGACCTCGGT
>JBAIXJ010000147.1:0-2764 GCA_037916645.1 Opitutales bacterium
TCGGGATGATCGTATGCCAACGCGCGCTGGACCCGTTCCCGGCTTGTCATGAGTTCGTCCTCCCAGGCTGAATCGCGCCTTGTCCAAGCGTTTCCCATTCCCGGCCTCTCGCGGCCGGGGCGGAGGACGCGCGCACCGGAGCCCGCGCCCGGCGAGTCGAGACGGAGGCAACGTTTATGACCTCTCGGACCATGTTCAGAAACTCACAACCAGCACCCGCGGCCGCGCCTCATTCGAAAACCGGAGGTAAAGGAGCTGCTCGGCCGGATCGTATGTGTAGGTGGTGAGCACGGTGTCCTCCAGCGTGATGGAGCGGGGCGGTTTCGCGGACGCGCACAGGACGAGCGACGGCGTGTTGCCCACGCCCTCGACGGTCCAAGCCACGGCATCGCCGCCGCTGCTCGCCGGGTGGATTTTGCTCGCGGAGGCGAGGATCCGCGGGGCCGTCGACTTGACGGCGCCCAGATCGAGCAGGAACACCCGCCGCCCCGGCTCCAGCGCGACGGCGCGCTGCACCTTGAGCTCGGGGTCAAAGAGGTCGACAAATCGCCCACGGAGCACCCGCGGCGGCCCCTCGACGGGTGATTCGTCCAGTCCCGCCCCGATGACATAGGGACCGCGGCGCACGGCCAGGTAGCTGGTTTCCCGCCAGCCCAGGCCGGCCCGTTCGGCGGCGGTGCGGGCGAGGCCGGCGAGGCGGACCGACCCCAGCCAGCTCGCGGCAAACGCCACCGGGTGCTCCCGCACCCACATGACGGCGCCGTTGCCGACGGCGGCCAACCGGGACGGCGCGTCGTCGAAATCGCGGTCCCGCACGCCCAGCGTCTCGAAAAGATGCTGGCGCGGGATGCGGTCGTTCCTCCCGTCGTCATTCCACCATTCGCGGACGTGGTTGTACGGGTCCGAGTCGTCGTCCACCACGACGAGCACGCCGCCCTCGCGGACCCACCGGGCCAGAGCGTCATGGACCTCCGCCGCGAGCGGCTTCTGGCCCGCGTAGCTCAGGAACAGCACGCGCTGGTCGCGCAGAAACCCGGAACGCGGCGCGTACTCGAGCTGCACCAGGGTCACGGGCAGGCCGCGCTTGAGCAGCGGCAGCGCCAGGCCGTAGACATGCGACAGCACCGCATCGCTCGGCGCGGGCTCCTCGCGTTCGAACATCAGCGAGTCGCTGACGACCAACCCGAGGCCGCGCGTGCCGCAGTCCCATTCGACCTCGGGCTGCCGCAGGTCGGCGAGGGCGCGCATCACCACCTGCAGTTCGGTGGCGTAGCCGGGTGGGATCGGCCGGCGCTCGTCGGCCCGGGCGCCGACTGGATAGACGCCGCCGAACACCCGCTCCGGCCAGGGGGCCACCTCGTGCCGCCAGACGTCCGTCTGGAAGAGCGCGCCGGCCAGCGTCGACTCCCAGTTGAGACGGTAGTCCGTCCAGTCATGCTTCGGGTCGTCTTCGACCGGGTCTCCGTTGAACCAGATCCGGCGGCCGGTGGCGCGGACGAGGTTCGCCATCACGCCGTATTCCAGGAACGCCGTTTCGAACGGGCGCTCGCGCACGTCGTTCCACGTGGTCATCTCGCTCTGGTACCGATTGGGTACGCGCGTCGAGCCGGTCCAGACCTGCCCGATGTAGCCGTCGCAGCCCTCGACCTGCGCCAGGCTCGATTCCGGGCTGATCACCCGCCAGTACGCGTAGTTGAGCAGGCTGTGGGTCGGCACATAGCAGCGGACCTGGCGTCCCGTGCGCCGGTTGTACGCCTGCACCTGGCCGAAGAGCTGTTCCAGCACGCGCCGGAACAGGTGGTATTTCAGCTTCGACGCCCGCCACTGGGCATCCACCGACTCCTGCGGCGGCCGCCACTCCTCGCGGTAATAGTCGCGCCATTCGCGCCTGAACGCCTCGGAATACCCGGTCTTCGCCCAATACTCCGATTCCTCCAAGTGCACCGCTTCCACGCCGGCCCCGAGCCCCCGCTGGATGCCCTCCCATAGGAAATCCCCGAAGCTCCTCGTCGGGCACATGTAGAAACCGCCGCCCCCGCCCGGATGCGCCATCTTCTTCCCGCTCCGGAGCGTCTGGATGTCGTCCTCGTGGTTCTTTCCGTCCCAGCGGCCGAAGAAGTAATCGTGGTACTCGCCCCAGGAGGCGCCGGTCATCATGTGCACGCGGTACCCGCGATCGCGCCACGTCCGCACCCGCTCGGGCAGGCTGGAATCAATGCCATAGACCATGGCGACGTCGGCGGGCAGGTTGCCCATCGGGCTCCAGGCCTGCCCGGTCTGGAAGGACGTGCGCTCCAGCGCCGCATCGGCGTCGGCGGGAAAGGCCGGGGGATCGGCCGCCCGCACGAGAACCGCAGCGGCGACACCGAGCAGGGCAAGCAGGGCTGATTTCAGCACGGGATGAAGTGGCCCCGCCAACCGGGCGCGGGCTCCGAGAAGCTGGACGGACTGACGACCGTGCCAAGGATGGCGCCCGCGCGGCCTGAGTCAAAACACCATTCGCGATACGGTGAGGACAATCTCGATCAAGGACCGTGCGCCTGCCGCCGGCCCAAATAAGGTTCCTCCAGTGCGCGCCGGGATTCCCCTTGAGGCGCCCGCTCCGCATCGCTACGCCACTCGCCGGGCCCATGACTGTACCCTCGCTCCTCCTTGACCCGGAGTGGCTCGACCGCCTGCTGAATCGCCTGCCCTCCGCCCGGGTGGCCGTGTTCGGCGACCTGTTTCTCGACGCCTACTGGGAGCTCGATTCCGCGCCCAGCGA
>JBAIXJ010000148.1:0-1907 GCA_037916645.1 Opitutales bacterium
ACGGACATCGCGCGGACGGGGCTCGGGGTCCTTCCGGTGGTCGTCATGGAAAGTGCTCCTCTGTGTCGGGGTGGGTGGTCGATCGATCGTGTCGAAAATCGCGCGCCCCGACCGGCACGCGACGCACCAAGCTACCATGGGGAGCGGGAGAGGTCAAGGGGCGAAGGAATCGGATTTCTTCCTTGCTGCGCGAGGCGGAAAACCGACCGGCGGGCCCTGTCGCGGGTCACCCCCGATAGGTACGCGCATTTCCGGATGCCGCGGGTCCTGCCGCTGCGCACCCGTCCGTACTCGGCTTCGCCTGCGTGCGCCCGGGGTCCCCTCTCCGCGTCACCCGCGGTGGCGTGGACCGGCAACCAAACGATAAACAACCAGGCGCTCGGCCCGCGGAGGCGGCAACGATGCCGCCCGGCCTCGCGTAAAGACGGTGATTCTTCCGCAATGTTCTCTACTTTGCCACTCTGCCACTTTTCCACTTTTACTCTTTTCCACTCTCTCGCTCTCAAAAAAAACCCGCCAAGAGGCGGGTGCGGTTCAGCGAGGCGCGATCGAGGCGCCGTTCGCGGCGGCGACCGCGATCGGGCGGAGCTCGCGGTCCTGTTCCGCGGGCCAGGACCCGTGGACGAGGATGCCGGAAGCCGGATCGCCGGGTACGGAGAGGAGCGCGTAGACGATGCCGCGGCGGCCGTCGTCGGTGCGCTCGTAGGTGTAGAGGAGCGGATGCCGGGGGCTGTCGAACGACTGCACGGGACCGACGCGGACCGCGGAGTCGCGCGTGTCGCGCGCGTACCACAGATCGCGGAACTCCGCGACGTGATCGCGGACCGGATAGACCACGAACCGGGTGGAACCGGATTCGCGTTCGAACCAGGCGGCTTCGCCGGCGTAACTCCCCCGCCAGCCGGGCGGCGTGCGGACGCGCACCGTGACACGGTCCAGCGCGACCTCGAGCGGCACGCTGTCCGGCCCTCCGATGGAGGCGAGGACGCCGTTCCCGGTGTCGTAGGCGAAGACGTCGCCGTGGCGCACGAGCACGGGCTCCGGCCGCGGCGGCGGTTCCGGCATCGCCGGTTCCGGCGCTTCCCTGCCGGCAGCCGCGCAGGCGGAGACGAAAACGGAAACGAGCAGCAAGAGACGTGCTGCGGACTTCTGCATCTCGACGGCTCCCGTCCGATGAAAGAACGACCCGATTCAGGGAACCGCGCCCGGGCCGCGGCGTCAAGCGGAGGCCGCAAACGAAAGACCCTCCTTTCGGGAGGGCCTTTCGCGGCTCAGGACTCGTCCGATTTCAGGGCCTTGAGGATGGCGTCGAGCTTTTCGTTGATGACGCGGAACTCTTCCTTCATCTGCTCGATCTCCTTGGAGGGGCGCTTGTCGCCGTGGCCGAGGCAGGACGGGCAGAAGACGGGGCGGCCGGGCAGCGGCTTGAACGGGACCTCGCAGGGCTCGCCGCAGCGGTCGCAGACGGCCTGGTGCATCTGGCGCTCCTCGGACGAGGTGCGGGCAGCCTTCTCCCAGGGCTTCTTGCCCGGGAACCCGCCGGCGTCATGCCGCTTGAGGCAGTTGCCGCAGTAGATCGGCCGCCTGCCGTCCGGCTTGAACGGGACGGAGCACTGCTCGCCGCAGTCGGCGCAGGTCGCCTTGAACGAGACCGGGCGGCCGGCCGGTTTGCCGAAGCCTTCGCGCTTCACGAAGGGTTTGCCGCCGAATTTCTTGCCGGGTTTGCCGCGGAACGGGGGTTTCATGGAGGGATGAGCTTAAGTGATGACGGACGCTGGAGAGTAGCGCATTTGGCGGGGTTTGGCAATGGGTCCGACTGGGCTGACGGGGGTTCGGGGGGGGGAGGGTTGATTCCAGTGATGGACCCGGCGGGTCCTGTCGCGGGTCACCCCCGATGGGTGCTCGGC
>JBAIXJ010000149.1:0-2952 GCA_037916645.1 Opitutales bacterium
CCGGAGGCGCACGATTATCCCCTCAGCCACAGGTTTCAAGCGGCGGTAGCTCAGCCGGATAGAGCAACGGTTTTCTAAACCGTCGGTCCTGGGTTCGAGTCCCAGCCGCCGCGCCATCCTCCGCACCGGCAAGGGCTCCACCTCCGCCAGGGCGTTGCCCAAGATGGCTGCCCGAAATCGCCGCGCGCCGCATTGGCCGATCGGCCTTCCGCAAGCCGCCGATCCGGTTTCTGCCGTCGCCGTAACAACTTGGGCAACCCCTTTGCCTTGGAACAGTGCGGCTGTCTGATCCCGGCGCGCCCGCCCATGACCGGCACCGTGGATGCGACATCTCTCCCGTGCGCTGGAACCGGCAGGGCGCAGGGCGCCTGGCAGGAAAAAGGACGCGGAGAGGGAGCGATTCCACTAAAGCCCCGTCGCCATGCGCCGATAGGGGGATGTCCCCAGCTGCACCCCGCGCGGGCCGCGTGAAGATCACCCAACATCTCTGGACCAATTCCGCCGGTTGGTCGCCGGCTCTGCCCTCGCCGGCCGGATCCGAGGTGCAGCTGGTCCTCCTTTTCGGGGCGGTCGACGTCCTGCGGCGGGCCGACCTGCTCGGGTCGGTGAATCGCTCCTTTCCGCGCGCGGAGATCTTCGGCTGCTCGACTGCGGGCGAGATCTGCGGCGGGCAGGTGCTGGACGACACGCTCACGGCGACGGCGGTGCATTTCGAGTCCACCCCGCTGCGCAGCGCGCGGGTGGAACTCCATGACATGACCGACAGCTTTCACACCGGCGCGGAGCTCGCCAAGGCGCTGCCGGCGGAAGTTCCCTCCCCGGCGGAGGCCACCGGGACGGCGCGGCTGGCGCATGTGCTGGTGCTGTCGGACGGTGTGCATGTCAACGGCAGCGACCTCGTGCGCGGCCTGGTGCAGAATTTCCCCCCGGACATCACGGTAACCGGCGGGCTGGCAGGCGACGGCGCGCGCTTCAGCGAAACCCTGGTCGTTGGCGGCGGCGGGCTCGCGGGCCGCACGGTGGCCGTGCTGGGGCTCTATGGCAGCCGGCTGAAGGCCGGCTACGGCTCATTCGGCGGCTGGGATCCCTTCGGCCCGGAACGATTGATCACCCGGTCGGAGGGCAACGTGCTTTACGAACTCGACGGTCGCTCCGCGCTCGAGCTCTACGAGAAATACCTCGGCGACCATGCGCGTGAGCTCCCTGCCGCGGGGTTGCTGTTCCCGCTCAGCCTGCGGTCCAAGGCCGGCGCCACGCCGGTGGTCCGCACGATTCTGGGCATCGACCGTGCGGCGCCGTCGATGACCTTCGCCGGCGACATGCCCGAAGGGGCCTATGCGCGCCTGATGAAGGCCAACTTCGACCGCCTGATTGACGGGGCCGCCCAGGCGGGCCGCATCGCGGCCGGCCCCGCGCCGGCCCAGCTGGCCCTGCTCATCAGCTGCGTGGGCCGCAAGCTCGTGCTCAAGCAGCGGGTCGAGGAGGAGGTCGAGGGGGTGCGGGACGCGCTCGGACCCGGGGCCGTGTTCACCGGATTCTATTCCTACGGCGAGATCTCCCCGTTCACGCCTGGCGCGAAGTGCGAGCTGCACAACCAGACGATGACCGTCACCACCCTTTCGGAAACTTGAGCCTCGACTCTCCCCACAGCCTGCTGCGGCGCCAGCTCAAGCGGTGCTTCGGCCCGGCTTCGCCCACGCCCGTGCCGGCGCCCTGGCAGGAGTTCGTGGCGGCCGTCGACGCCGCCTACTGGGCGTTTGACCGCGACCGGGCGATGCTGGAGCGCGCGCTCGACCTGAGTTCCCAGGAACTGCTCGAGGCGGGCGCGGGGATGCGGGCGGTGCTGCAGGCTCTCCCCGACCTGCTCCTGCGCCTCGACGCCCGGGGGGAGCTGGTCGAGGTCAAGCTTGGCGGCGCGGGCGGCGCCAACGTCAATCCCTCGGTCCACCTGGGGCCCGAGCTGCGGGCGGCGGCGGCGCGGGCGGTCGTGCGGGATGCCATGGAGGTGTTCGAATACGCGCTGGGGCAGGCCGACGGACCGCACCACTACGAGGCGCGGCTTGTGCCCTTGATGGAGGGGCAGGTGCTGGCCCTCATCCGCGACATCACCGAGCGCAAGCACGCCGAGCAGGAGCTGCAGCGTACCGTCTCGCTGGTGCGCTCGACCCTCGATTCCACGGCCGACGGCATCCTGGTGGTCGACCGCGCCGGCCGGATCGTGTCCTTCAACCAGCGGTTCGTGACGCTGTGGCGGATTCCGCGCTCGATCATCGACCAGCGGGACGACGAGGTGGCGTTGCGGCACGTGCTCGAACAGCTGCGGGACCCCGACGCATTCCTGCGCCGCGTCCGCGAGCTCTATGCCAATCCCGAGGCCGAGAGTTCCGACGTGGTCGAGTTCAAGGACGGGCGGGTGTTCGAGCGCTACTCCACCCCGCAGCTGCTGGAGGGGGTGCCGATCGGACGGGTCTGGAGCTTCCGCGATGTCACCCGGCGCAAGCAGCTCGAGGAGCAGTTTCTCCAGGTGCAGAAGATGGAGGCGGTGGGCCGCCTGGCCGGCGGCGTGGCGCACGATTTCAACAACCTGCTCACCGTCATCATCGGCAATTCCGAATTCCTCTTGATGCGCCACCAGGCGGGCGATCCCTCGTTCAAGGAGATCAACGAAATCCACCAGAACGCGCTGCGCGCCGCGACGCTGGTGGGCCAACTGCTCGCCTTCTCGCGCAAGCAGACCATGCAGCCGAAGGTGCTGGCGGTGCGCGATGTGGTGGGCGAGCTGGCGCTGATGCTGCGCCGGCTGCTGCGGGAAGGCGTCGAACTGAAGCTCGAACACGGCAGCGATCTGTGGCCGGTGCATGCCGACGAGGCCCAGCTTTCCAATGCCATCATCAATCTGGTCGTCAACGCGCGCGATGCCATGCCCAATGGCGGCACCGTGACGATCCGCAC
>JBAIXJ010000150.1:0-4218 GCA_037916645.1 Opitutales bacterium
GGGCGCAGCTGGCCGAGGCCGCGAGCCGGGCCGGCGCCGAGATGAAGGTGCGCGGCCGCGCCGAGAGCGACGAAGCCGTGGTCGCGCTGCAGAAGCGGGGCCTGATCGTCCACGACCTGACGCCCGAGACGCGCGCCGCCTGGCAGGCGCTGGCCGAGAAAGCCTATCCGCTGATCCGGGGCCACCTGATGCCCGCCGAGATGTTCGACGAAATCCAGCGGGACCTCGCCGAGTTTCGCGCGCAGCGCGCGGCGCGCTGAGCTCCCGGCCGCGAGCGGCGGCCGACGCCCGCCGATGACGCCGTCCGGACTGCCACCCTAGCGGGCGGCAACCCGCCGCTGGCGCGCCACCAGCGCGTTCACCGTCCGGTCGCACAGGCGGATGATCCAGCGCGGCCGCGGGCTGCTGAACTGGGCCGGCTGCCACTCCTCGCCGTCGGCGTACAAGGTCCGCGCCATGACCCAGGTGCCGAACACCCAGTCGGCGACCGGCAGGGCGAAAAAGCCCGATATGGACTCGTTGCAGTCGATCACCGCGTGATGGCGCAGGTGAAAGCCGTAGGCCCGGCGCCAGAACCACCCCCAGCGCCGGTGCTCGATCAGAGGCGCCCATCGTTCAAACGGCCAGTGTTCGATCGCATGCAGCACCTCGTAGAGGGACAAGGACAGCGCGATCGCCGCATAGCCCGACAGCAGCCAGGGGAACTGGGGGAGCAGCCACTGCAACAGGGCCAGCAGCGGCGTCATCAGGAGCGCGAACACCGGCAGCGCATACCAGGGGAAAAACGAGGCCTCATGCTGCTCGGGCTCCGTGATGGGAAACCGATTCTCGACAAACGGGATGTCGCGGCCACCCGGCAGGCGCCGCCGGGCGATGCGCGTCAGGGCGTGGTGCCTCGTATGCTGGCGGTAGAAGTAGCTGAGTCCCGGCAGCACCGGTTTGTGGAGGAGATAGCGGTGGAAGAAATACTCGATGAAGCAGTTCAGGAGCTTGATGGCGACCAACGCCACCAGGTATTGCCACAGGCGGGCGGAGACTTGGGCGTGCCAGACCGCCGGCGGCGCCACCCATCCCAGCAGCACCACCAGCGCCAGGAACGCGAGCGCAACGGTCAGGGCAAACAGCGGCAACGAGAACTCCGGCTCCACCCGGCCGCGCGAGATCGGGGTCAACGACATCGCCGCGAGCGTGCTCAGGACCCGCAGGCGCGCAACCCATTCCCGAACGGCGGGCCGGCGGCCGGTGATCAGAAGCACAGTTGATCACACCGGCCGACCGGCAAACGGCCGGCTAATGGACCGGCCCGTCACAAGGACGTCTGCACCGCGACCGCGAGCGCCTCGACCATCATCTCCAGGGGCAGGCTCGGCTGGTCGTGGTGGCGGGCCGCCTGCGCCGGAAGGAAGGGCAGATGGATGAAGCCGGCCCGCGGCACCGCGCCGTCGCCGTCCGGCGGCCGGATCGCCAGATCGTGCATCAGTCCGTAGAAGACATGATTGCAGACGAACGTCCCCGCGCTGAGCGAAGCCGAGGCCGGGATGCCGCGCCGCCGCAGGGCCCGCACGATCGACCGCACCGGCAGCGTCGACCAATATGCCGGCGGCCCTCCCGCCACGACCGGCGTCTCGCGCGGCCGCCGGCCGGCGTTGTCCGGAATGCGGGCGTCGTCCAGGTTGACCGCCACCCGCTCCGGCGTGATCTCCGCGCGGCCGCCCGCCTGGCCCACGCAGATGATCAGGTCCGGGCGCAGGGTCTGCACGTGCCGCCGCAGCAGCGCCAGCGAGCGGCCGAAGACCGTGGGCAGGCGCCGGGCCGCGATCCGGTGGCCCCGGATCACCCGGCCGTTCAGCCGCCGCACCGCCTGCCAGGCGGAGTTCAGCTTCTCATCCTCGAACGCATCAAAGCCGGTGAGCAGAACGGTTTTCATCGGGCGCCAGCGACCGCACGGTTCCGCGCCGCGGACGCGGGCGCGTCGCTCGCACGGGACCGGCAACCGCTCACTAAACCACAGGGTGCGCGCGTCCGCGAACAAAAACCCGGCCCGTCGCGCCCGCACGGCCGGGGGATTGTCTTGATCACGCGGAAGGGCGCCGCTAGACGACTCCCGCGACCGATGGGTCCGGCCGGCGGCCGCCGGTCGCCGCCTCTCGGGCACGGCCCGGATGCCCTCGCGGCCCGGCCCGCCCGCGCTCCCCCCGCTCCCTTCCCTTCCCCCACCCCCCGTTCCGTCGTTTTTATGAAACTCGGGTCGATCGACATCGGCATCATCGTCGTCTACCTCATCCTCACCCTGATCGCCGGGTCGGTGCTGCTCAAGCGCGCGGCGAAGGGCCTCAACTCCTATTTCCTCGCGGACAAGGGGCTGCCGTTCTGGATCCTCGGCGTCTCCGACGCCGGCGGCATGTTCGACATCACGGGGACCATGTGGCTGGTCTACGTCGTCTTCGTGTACGGCCTCAAGTCGGTCTGGTTGCCGTGGCTCTGGCCGGTGTTCAACCAGGTGTTCCTGATGGTCTACATGTCGAAGTGGATGCGCCGGTCGAACGTCATGACCGGCGCCGAGTGGATCAACACCCGCTTCGGCACCGGGCGGGGCGCGGTGCTGGCCCACCTCAGCGTCGTGGCCTTCGCGCTGGTGAGCGTGATCGGGTTCCTCGCCTACGGCTTCGCGGGCGTCGGCAAATTCATCGCGCCCTTCCTGCCGTGGGACATCGCGCCGAACACCTACGCCACGGTGCTGATGCTCGTCACGGCCCTGTATGTCGTCGCGGGCGGCATGTACAGCGTCGTGATCACCGAGCTGCTCCAGTTCACGGTCCTGACCGTCTCGTCGTTCGCCGTCGCCGCGGTGGCGATCGCCAAGACCTCGCCCGCCGCCATCTCCGCCGCCGTGCCCGCGGGCTGGAAGGTCCCGTGGTTCGGCTGGCACCTCAACCTCGACTGGTCGAACCTGATCGCCTCGGTCAACGCCAAGATCGCCGAGGACGGCTATTCGCTCTTCACGATCTTCTTCCTGATGATGGTCTTCAAGGGCGTGCTGGTGAGCCTCGCCGGCCCGGCGCCGAACTACGACATGCAGCGCATCCTCGCGACGCGGAGCCCGAAGGACGCCTCGAAGATGAACTGGTTCGTCTGCTGCTGCCTGTTCTTCCCCCGGTACCTGATGATCTCCGGCTTCACGGTCATGGCCCTGGTGTTCTTCAGCCCGCAGATCCGGGCGATGGGCGCCCACATCGACTTCGAGCAGATCCTGCCGGACACGCTGAGCAACTTCATGCCGGCGGGCATCCTCGGGCTCGTCCTCGCCGGCCTGCTCGCGGCGTTCATGTCCAACTTCGCCGCCACCGTGAACGCCGCCCCGGCGTATGTGGTGAACGACATCTACAAGCGGTACATCAACCCGCGGGCCAGCCACCGCACGCTCATCATCCTGAGCTACGTGGTGTCGTTCGCGTTCGTCGCGGTCGGCATCTTCTTCGGCTGGCACGCCCGCGACATCAACGAGGTGACCCAGTGGATCGTCTCCGCGCTGTGGGGCGGCTACACGGCCGCCAACATCCTGAAGTGGTACTGGTGGCGCTTCAACGGCTACGGCTACTTCTGGGGCATGATGACCGGCATCGCCGCCGCCCTCGTCCTGTCCAAGTTCCCCGAGCTGTACCTCTGGTTGTATCCGCCGATTGCCGCCAATCTCCACGCGCTGTATTCGTTCCCCGTGATCCTGGTCCTGTCCGGCGCGGGCTGCGTGCTCGGCACGCTGCTGTCGAAACCTGAGGAGGAGGACGTGCTGATCCGCTTCTACCGGCAGGTCCGGCCCTGGGGGTTCTGGGGGCCGGTCCACGCCAAGGTGGTCGCGGCCGACCCGGCCTTCGTGTCCGACGCGAACTTCAAGCGCGACATGTTCAACATCGTCATCGGCATCGCCTGGCAGACGTCGCTCGTCATGCTGCCGCTGTTCCTCGTGCTCCGCGACTCGGTCCCCGCCTTCGAGGCGATCACGGTGCTGGTGATCACGTCGCTCGTCCTGCGCCGCACCTGGTGGCGGCACATCACGGATTAGGCTCTCCCGACCCCGCGCTCGCAGCCTGCGTGCGGGTCAGCCGAGCGGTTTGAGCTCGATGCCGGCCGCGCGCAGCGCCTGATTCAGCCGCCGGGCAAACGCCACCGCCTCCGGACCGTCGCCGTGCAGGCAGACGGTGTCCGCCCTGATCTTCAGGC
>JBAIXJ010000151.1:0-5486 GCA_037916645.1 Opitutales bacterium
CCAAGCCTACAACAATCTCGCCGTCCTCTACGTCCGCCAGGGCCGGACCGCGGACGCGGAGCAGACCTGGGAGCAGGCCCTGCGGATCGACCCCAACTACGCCGACGCGCGGGTGAACCTGCAGCGGTTGCGGGAGAGTCTGGGGCACTGACAGACCTCGCGCAGTGTGGGTCGGCCCGTGCTGTGGGTCGGGCTTCACGCCCGACGCATTCGAAAACAAATCGGGCATGTGTCGGGGGTGAACCCCGACCAACACGCCCGACAAATCCACCGTCGCCCGCCGCTGTGGGTCGGGCTTCATGCCCGACGCCTCCGGAACGATTTGGTCATGTGTCGGGGATAAATCCCCACCTACTGCACTTGTCGCGCGGCATCGCCTGCCCCGAGTCTGTCGAAGGGCCAAATGCCGTCATCTCCGAATCCCGCCTCGCTGGGTTTCATTCCCACCCCGAAACCCAAAACCGCGGGCGGCGGCGCGCCGCACGCCGCTGCTTGTTTCCTGATCGTAACCGGATCGACACCTGTTTCCCGCGGTCACCCGCCATGCTGTCGCCGACCCGGCCGCTCGCACGCGGCCGGGCCATGAAAACCAAATCCTCAATCCACCGAAAGAATGTCTCCGACAAAACTGCCCATCTGCCTCGTGGTGGCCGCCGTCATGGCCGCCGCCGGTGCCGCCGCGTTCGCTGCGGATCTCGATCACGACACGCACGTCCACCATGTCCTCCTGATCAGCGTCGACGGCCTGCACCAGTCCGACCTCGCCTGGTACGTCCAGACCCATCCGTCGTCCACCCTGGCCTGGCTCGCCGCACACGGCGTCGACTTTTCCAACGCCAGCACGCCGTTCCCGTCCGACTCCTTCCCGGGCCTGGTCGGCCAGATGACCGGCGGCAACCCCTCCTCCACGGGAATCTACTACGACGACACTTGGAACCACGCGGTCTTCCCCGCCGGCACCACCCATCCCACCGGACCCGCCCCCGGGGCCGAGGTGACTTACTTCGAGGCCCTGGATCTGAACCTCGGTGCCCTCGACGCCGGCCAGGGCCTCGTGCCCGCCGCGGGCCCGGACCCCTGGGTCACCATTCTCCAGATGACCGGCAACCCGCTCAACGTCATCGACCCCGCGCAACTGCCCGTGGACGCCGTCACCGGCAAACCGATCTTTCCCAACCAATACCTCAAGGTGAACACGATCTTCGAGGTCGCCCACCAGCACCGGCTGCTCACCGCCTGGTCGGACAAGCATCCCGCCTACCAGATCCTCTCCGGCCCCTCCGGCAAGGGCGTGGACGACTACTTCACGCCGGAGATCAACAGCAGCGCCAATCCGGCCGCGCCCACCGATCCCAACCAGTTCGACTGGACCACGGACAACCTCCTGACCCAGCAGTATGACGGCTACAAGGTCCAGGCCGTCCTCAACTGGATCAACGGCCACCGTCACGACGGCACCGGCGACCCCGGCACGCCCGCCCTGTTCGGCATGAACTTCCAGACGGTCTCCACCGGCGAGAAGCTTCCGACCTCCCGCACCGAGGGTGACCTCTCGGGCAACGCGCCCGGCGGCTACCTCGCCGACGGCGCCACGCCAGGACCGGTCCTCAGCAACGCGCTCGACTTCATCGACCAGTCCCTCGGCCAGATGGTCGGCGCCCTCAACGCCCGCGGCCTGCTCGGCGACGCCGCCATCATCGTCTCGGCGAAGCACGGCCAGTCGCCGATGAACGTGGCCGCCCTCAATCGCATCAAGGACGGCAAGATCATCGACGCCCTCAACGCGGCCTGGAATCAGGACCATCAGGGCGGGAACCCGGCCGCCACGCCGCTGGTCGCCCAGGGCACGGATGACGATGGCATGCTCCTCTGGCTCAACGATCGCTCGCCGACCGCGACCGATTACGCGCGCCAGTTTCTGATGAATTACAGCGACGCCAGCGCCAGCGTCGACGGCAAGCCCGTCACCTCGGCCGGTCTTTCCCAGATCTACACCGGCGCCGCCGCCGCGGCGCTCATCGGCGTGCCGCAGAGCGATCCCCGCGTGCCTGACGTGATCGGCATCGCCCAGTACGGCGTCGTCTACACTGGCCACAAGGGCAAGATCGCCGAGCACGGCGGCGACCATTCGGAGGACCGCAACGTCCCGATCCTGCTCGCCTGGCCCGGCGCCGCGGGCGGCACCGCCGTCACCAAGCCGGTGGAGACGACCCAGATCGCGCCGACGGTCCTGAAGCTGATCGGCCTCGACCCGCACGAACTCGAAGCCGTCCGGATCGAAGGCACCCAGCCGCTTTTCTAGGGCGGTTTCGGTCTTCACGGTCCCATCGCTGGTGTCGGGGTCGCTGACCCCGGCGTCGCGACGGTTCCCGGCTTCAGCGAGGCCGGCGACAATGTCTGGCGCGCCCGGCAGGATCGAAACTGCTCCAGCTCGCCGGCTTGGGGTCCAATCCACCCGCCCGCCGCGCTCTCCCGCGGCGGGCGGCCTTGCCTTTCGCGGACGAGATGCCTCGCCCACGCCGCATCACCGGCCGGCCTCTCCCATGTTTTCGGGAGCCCGGGACCGCGGAAATTGGTTGCCTCGCCGGCTTCCCTGTTCCCTCGCGTCGCCCAGACTTCCTCGTGGTCCGGTACCTCCCATTGCTCCGCGGACCTCAAGGTGCGCCCCTCATCCGACTCGCCACCGGGCTCGTCCTCGGCCGTCATGATCCTGTCCGATTCTCCCCCGAAATACCCCGACCCGCCCCACCCATGAGTCCGCCGCCGCCGCCGTCCACTCCCGTCCCCCTGGCCGGGCCCAGCCAACCAGTCGACTGGATGTTTGCGTTCAAGTTCAACGCCGCCTCCTTCCCCGGCTGCACCGACAACGGGCAACCCCCCGCCCCCGGCACCCCGGGCCTCTTTGGCGGCACCGTTGCCCCGTACCCCAACGGCCACAGCCAGCAGTATGTCTTCGCCACCAGCGCCGCCCCCCAGCTCGCGAAAGGCACCGGCTGCCTCGGCGCCACGCTCCAGGATCCCCTGGGCGCGACCTTCGCTTCCGTCTACAACAATCCGGCCTGCTTCTTTGTCCTCTGGAACGACCAGTTCTACAACAACCCCATGCCCAACGCCGATGCCCCCTGGGGCCACAGCAAGGGCCTCGTGGCCTGGGATGCGGCGGGCGATGGCCTCGTCCTGCAGGTCTCCACGCCGTCGTGGCCGGCCTCGGGCAGCAGCGCGCACCCCCGCCAGAACGACGGCAACACCCTCGGGTGCGTCCACGATGACGACATCCAGGTCAGTCAGCATTTCTTCGCGCTCCGGCTCGCCAAGCCCGACCTCGTCGCCGTCCTCTCGGCCCTCGCCAACGCCAGCGTCGCCACCAGCACCGCCCAGCCGAGCCTGGTCAACAACGGCGGCCCGGTCGACGTCCAGGCGCTGGTCCGCTCCCTCGGCCAGCTTTCCACCTCCACCGCCTGCACGCTGCTCGAGCTCTCCACGGGCGTGCAACTGCTCTCCAAACCTTCGCTGCTGGCGGTGCCGCCCTGGCAGCTGGTCTCGGCCAAGCTCGGCGGCGTGCCGCTGCGCGTCGCGAGCTGGTGGACGGATCCGAACATCTATTCCACGGCCGCCGGGACGATGCCACAATGCTGGCAATCCGGGCTCGGCGCGCCCGGCGCCGTCCAGATCGCCACCTCCGGCGCCTGGGGCGGCCAGACCTTCGGCCTCGAGGGCGGCGACGGCCAGAATTTCAATCATGCCAAGGTCGGCATCTCCACCGATCCGGCCAACCCGTGGTGCATCTTCGGCGACATGAACCAGCAGGGCGCGCTCGCGCCGGGTTACGCGCACCCGGGCCAGACGTGCACCAGCAGCCAGAACGGCCGCGGCGGCACCTTCTATGCCCTGAAAAACGCGGCGCTCCAAGCCAGCCTCACCCAGCTTCTTCAGGGCGGCTCCGCGCCGGTCAAGTGACGCCGTTTCGTCTCACGCCAAGGCGCAACGACACCAGGCGAAATGGCGTCAGAATGGCGCCTCGGCGCGCTTGGCCCTTACCCCTTAGCTCTCGGCACCAAGAGCAAAGCGATACTTCGAATTCCAGAGGGCAGACCTCTCTTCACCACCGATCACGCGGTTGGGCACGGATGTTTTTTCCAGAAGAAGCGCAGAAGCATCCGCGGAAATCCGCGCCTGCCGGCCGTCTTGTCCGCCGTAGCAGTCTTGGCGAAGGCGGAAGCTCAGAAGGCGAAGGCTGGTGATCGGCGGTGACACGAAGATATCGAGCGCCTCAGAAGTCGAATCAGCCTCGTCACCTCGTCTGCTACGACAGTGGGCCACCGCGAAAGGGCGGCGACGCCCACGCCAAGAACACTGAAGAGCCGATTGCCGCCGAGCTGAGTTTCATTCGCGAAGATTCGTGGGCATTCGTGGGCGAAGAACAAAGTCCGAAACCAGCGTCGTTCGGCCGCCAATCCGCCCGCGCTTCAATTTCCGATCAACACCGTCGGCGAGCCCATCGCGATCTGGCCGGTGGCGTTGCCCGCGACGACAACCGCATCGCCCTGGCGGGCCGCCGGCTTTCCGCCGTTGTTGATCGTCACGAGCGCCGACTTGATCACCAGGGTCCCATTCGCGGCCAGCGTGGCCTGGCCGGCGCTTTTGAGCGACAGCGAGGCGGCGCCGGCGACGGTCACCGTGGTCCCCTTGAGCGACACATCCCCGGCGGCTTCCACCATGAATCTGCCGATGCCGTCGGAGTTGATCAGCCGCGTCTTGGTCTCGAGCGCCTTGAGCTGGGTCTCGAGCTGGGTCACACGCTTCTCCAGCGCGGCGATCCGCGCCGCGTCGGGGCTCGCGACCTGACGGACCGGCGCCTCCGCGGCGGTCAGGGCCTGCACGCCGAGCATGCCGGCCAGGGTCATCACCAATACCAGGGCGATCGCGCCCGAATAACGTAGGGATTTGCTCATGGGGTTTTGGAGTCTTGATCCACGTTGATTCGCCTCGGGAGCACCCGCCAGACGAATCTGGTGCCTCCGCTGGGGCGGAAGCCGTTGATTCGCGCCGCTGCGCGCCGGTGGCCGAATTCCGGCTGCGGTCGCCAACCCAGGCTGGAGGTTCCTGCTCCCTTCCAGTCACAAGATTTTGGGCCTGACCCCGTCCGGCTGCCAACGGTATAATCTGGCCCAAGCCATGGCCGAGGAATGCGATCTGTCGGCTGAGGAACCGGCGCGCCTGGCCGCGCTCGCCGCCGCCGGGGAGAGACTTGATGCCGCCATGGTCACGCCCGACCCGGTTCCTTCGACCGGAACAGGGAAAGGTCGCTCCTGCCCATGATGAAGAACCCCGGCAACCATCGAGTCGAATCGGGGCCACACCCCGGCCACCAAGCGTCATTTCAACCCAACTGAAGGACTATCATGCATGGACCCAAGCACGTCATATGCGCCGCCCTCGCCCCGCTGCTCATCCCTCTGCTCCCGGTCCGGGCCGACCCGGGTCGG
>JBAIXJ010000152.1:0-5993 GCA_037916645.1 Opitutales bacterium
TTGCGGTCGCCGTAGACGTTGTCGACGCGGCCGACCGCGGGCCAGAATTTGAACTCGCGCGTCCCCGGACTCGGAAACGCGGCCAGCTCCCGCGGATAAGGCCGTTTCCACGCGTCGGAGGCGACAACCTGCGCGGGGTGCGGCGCGTGCTTGAGCGGGTTGTCGGCCCGGTCCCATTCGCCGGCCGCGACCTTCTGCATCTCGCCGTGGATGGCGATGAGCGCGTTGCAGAAGCGATCCAGCTCGGCCTTCGACTCGCTCTCGGTGGGCTCGATCATCAGCGTGCCCGGCACGGGGAACGACATCGTCGGCGCGTGGTAGCCGTAATCCATGAGCCGCTTCGCCACGTCCTCCACCTCGATGCCATGGGCCTTCCAGGCGCGGAGATCCACAATGCACTCGTGGGCCACCATCCCGCCGGCGCCCTTGTAGAGAACGGGAAAATAGGCGTCGAGGCGCCGGGCCACGTAGTTGGCGTTAAGAATGGCGAGCCGCGTGGCCTGCGCCAGCCCGTCGGGGCCCATCAGGCGCAGGTACATCCAGGAAATGGGCAGGATGGAGGCCGAGCCCCAGGGCGCGGCGGCGACCGCGCCGGGGAACGAATGCGGCAGGAGCCGCGCGGCCTGCGGCGGGATCATGGCGTGGCCGGGCAGGTACGGCGCGAGATGGGCCGCCACGCCGATGGGGCCGACCCCGGGCCCGCCGCCGCCATGCGGGATGCAGAACGTCTTGTGCAGGTTGAGATGGCAGACGTCGGCCCCCAGCGCCGCCGGCGTGGTCAGCCCGACGAGGGCGTTGAGGTTCGCGCCGTCGAGGTAGACCTGCCCGCCGTGCTGGTGGACGAGGTCGGTGATGTCCTTGATGCCGCTCTCGAACACGCCGTGGGTCGACGGGTAGGTGATCATGAGCGCCGCGAGTTCGCCGGCGTGCTGCCCCGCCTTCGCGCGGAGATCCGCGAGGTCGACGTTGCCCTGGGCGTCGCAGGCCACCGGCACGACCTTGAGCCCGGCCATGGTGGCGCTCGCGGGGTTGGTGCCGTGCGCCGAGGTGGGAATCAGGCAGACCCGGCGGTGCCCGTCGCCGCGCGCCTCGTGCCAGGCGCGGATCGCGAGGAGGCCGGCGTATTCGCCGGCGGATCCGGCGTTCGGCTGCAGCGATATGGCCGCGAAGCCGGTCACCTCGGCGAGCCACGTTTCCAGGTCGGCGAACAGCTCCTGGTAGCCGCGCGTCTGGTCGGCGGGCGCGAAGGGATGCAGCCGGCTGAACTCCGGCCATGACACCGGCTGCATCTCGCACGCGGCGTTGAGCTTCATGGTGCAGGAGCCGAGCGAGATCATCGCGTGCGCGAGCGACAGGTCGCGCGACTCGAGGCGCTTGATGTAGCGCAGCATCTCGTGCTCGGTGTGGTGCGAGCTGAAGACCGGATGGGTGAGAAAGGCCGAGGCGCGGGCATGGGGCGCCGGATAGTCCTGCTCCGCGGCGGTCGCTTCGAGCGCGGGGGCGCGCGAGTCGGGCCCGGCGTGGGCGCTGATCACGTCGAGCAGGAGGCGGAGATCGTCCTCGGTCGTGGTCTCGTCGAGCGAGATGCCGACGGTCCGGCTGTTGATGCGGCGCAGGTTGACGCCGCGGGCCCGCGCGGCGGCGTGCACGGGCTCGGCGGCGATCGAGGCCACGGTCAGCGTGTCGAACACGGGCTCGGTGTTGACGCGGGCGCCGAGGGCGGCGATCCCCCGGGCGAGCGCCTGGGTCAGACGGTGCACGCGCTGCGCGATGCGGCGCAGACCCTCCGGGCCGTGGTAGACCGCGTACATGGACGCCATCACCGCCAGCAGCACCTGCGCGGTGCAGATGTTCGAGGTCGCCTTGTCGCGCCGGATGTGCTGTTCGCGCGTCCCCAGGGCGAGGCGGAGGCCCGGCCGTCCCTGCGGATCCTTCGAGACCCCGACGAGGCGCCCGGGCATCTGGCGCTTGTACGCGTCGCGGGTCGCGAAGAACGCGGCGTGGGGGCCTCCGAAACCCATCGGCACGCCGAAGCGCTGGCTCGAGCCGACGGCAACGTCCGCGCCGAATTCCCCCGGCGGGCGAAGCAGGGTGAGGGCGAGGAGGTCGGTGGCGACGACGACGAGCGCCCCGGCGGCGTGCGCCTGCGCGACGAGTTCCGCGTAATCATGGATGGAGCCCCACGTGTCGGGGTATTGCAGCAGCAGGCCGAACACCCGGCTCTCGAGCTGCACGGTGTTGTGGTCGCCCACCACGACCTCGATGCCCTGCGCCTGGGCGCGCGTCCGCACGACGTCGATCGTCTGCGGATGGCAGGCGGCGGAGACGAAGAAGACGTTGCCGGCGGCTTCCTTGACGCGGCGGCACAGCATCATCGCCTCGGCCGCGGCCGTGGCCTCGTCGAGCAGGGAGGCGTTGGCGATCTCCAGCCCCGTGAGGTCGCATACCATGGTCTGGAAATTGAGCAACGCCTCGAGGCGGCCCTGCGAAATCTCGGCCTGGTACGGCGTGTACGCGGTGTACCAGCCCGGGTTCTCGAAGATCGTCCGCTGGATGACCGCGGGGGTCAGCGTCTCGTAATACCCCATGCCGATGAAGCTGCGGCACACCTGGTTCTGGGCGGCGATGGCGCGCAGTTCGGCCAGCGCCGCGCTCTCGCCCGCGGCCGGCGGCAGGTTGAGCGACCGCGGCGCGCGGAGGCCGGCCGGCACCACGGCGTCGATCAGGGCGTCGAGGGACGGCTGGCCGAGCTGCGCGAGCATCGCGGCGATGCCGGAATCGTCGGAACCGAGGTGCCGGCGGGCAAAGGTGTCGCACGGGGCAAAGGGATCGCTGGCCAAGGACATGTTCCTCGGACGGTAGAGGCGGCCCCCCGGCGCGCAACAGCTTTTGACGGCGTCAGCGTCGCCGAGATGAGGTTTTGTTTGGAGGAATCGTGAAATCGGTCATCGTGCAATCGATCACCTTGAAATCGGCAATGACAGGAAGCGTGCGTCTCATCCGAAACAGCCAGGGCCCCAATTGCAGATTTCAGATGACCGATTGTCAGTTTTCACGATTGCGCGGATGGGCCGCCTCCCGGATGGCGGCCGCCACGCGCTGCGATCCATGACGCCTTGGGCGCGCTCCTTCCCGACCCGCGCCGCCCGGGCGGCCTACGTCGACCGGCGGCTGGCCGGGCTGTATCCCGAAACGCCGGTGCCCCTGCACCATCGCGATGCGTACACGCTGCTCGTGGCGGTCCTGCTCTCGGCCCAATGCACCGACGTCCGCGTCAACCAGATCACGCCCCACCTCTGGGCCGCGGCGGACAACCCGGAAGCCATGCACCGCCTGCCGGTGGCGCGGATCGAGGAGATCATCCGCCCGTGCGGGCTCGCGCCGCAGAAGGCGCGGGCGATCGCGGCCTTGTCGCGGCTGCTGGTCGAGCGACACGGCGGCCGGGTGCCGCGGACGTTCGCGGAGCTCGAGGCCCTGCCGGGCGTCGGCCACAAGACCGCCTCGGTGGTGATGGCGCAGGCCTTCGGCGAGCCCGCATTCCCGGTCGACACGCACATCCACCGGCTGGCCCAGCGCTGGCGGCTGACCGACGGCCGCAGCGTGACGCAGACCGAGCGGGATCTGAAGCGACTGTTCCCGCGAGCGCTTTGGAACCAGCTGCACCTGCGCATGATCTACTACGGCCGCGAGCATTGCACTGCGCGGGGCTGCGATGGCACCGTCTGCGAGATCTGCCGCACCCTCTTTCCCGGCCGGCGGCGGGCGATCGCGACACGGAAGTGACGGCTGGCCGCGGGGATGCGCCGGCGGGCTGGCACCAGCGGCACGCACCGGCCGGTTTCCATGATTGCCAATCCGGATGAAACCCGGAAGCTGTCGGGCTTTCATCCGATATGCTTCGTAAGCTCCTCGCGTCGATCCGCAACACTCTGGGCGCGAAACCCGCGGCGACCCCGGCCCGGCCGGCGCCCAAATCCACCCACCGACCCGGCGGCCACGGCCACCCGGCAACCTCGAAACCCGCCCCGGGCGGACGCCCCCGTCACCCCCACGGACACCGCCCGCCCGGCGGTTCACCGCCCAAGGCGCCGGCCAGATCCGAATTCCGGCCCGCTCCGCGCCCCGCCGCGCCGCCGCCGGCCCCCGTGCCCGCGCCGCCGCCGCCGGAGGTGCCCAAGATGGAGACGGCGTTCACCCAACTCGGGCTCGAGGACGCCTATGCGTTCGCCGTAGAGAAGATGGGCTTCACCGAGCCGACGCCGATCCAGACGCAGGCCATCCCGATCGTGCTCGCGGGCCGCGATGTCATCGGCTCGGCCCAGACGGGCACCGGCAAGACCGCCGCCTTTGCGCTGCCGATCCTCCAGCGGCTGACCCGGCACGGCCGGGTGCGCTGCCTCATCCTGGAGCCGACGCGCGAGCTGGCCGTGCAGGTCGAGGAGGCGTTTCGCGATTTCGGCAAGTACACCGACCTGCGCGCCACCGTGGTTTACGGCGGCGTGGGCTACGGACGGCAGCGCGACGACCTCAAGCGCGGAGTCGACGTGGTCGTGGCCACCCCGGGCCGCCTGCTCGACCACCTCGAGCAGCGCACCCTGACCCTCCGCGACATCCAGGTCCTCGTCCTCGACGAGGTCGACCGCATGCTGGACATGGGTTTCCTGCCGGACGTGAAGCGCATCGTGCAGCAGGTCCCGCGCGAGCGCCAGACCCTGCTGTTCACCGCCACGCTCCCGCCCGAGATCGAGTCGCTCGCCGCGTGGGTGCTCCGCAACCCGGTGACGGTCGCGGTCGGACGCCGCCGGGCGCCCGCCGAGACCGTCTCGCACGCGTTCTATCCCGTCGTCGAGGCCCAGAAGTTCGACCTGCTCCGCACGCTGCTGGCGCGGACGAACTTCGAAAGCGTGCTCGTCTTCTGCCGCACCAAGGTCGGCGCCGACCGCGTGGCGGCATGGCTCAAATCGCACAAGCACGCCGTGGCCGTGATGCACGCCGACCGGAGCCAGCAGGAGCGCCAGGACGCGCTCGCGGGTTTCAAGGCCGGCCGCTACGAGGTGCTCGTGGCGACGGACCTCGCCGCCCGCGGCCTGGACATCGCCGGCGTGACCCACGTGGTCAACTACGACGTCCCGGAGAACCCGGAGGACTACGTGCACCGCATCGGGCGCACGGGCCGGGCCCACCACACCGGCGACGCCTTCACGCTCGTCACCGAGGAGAGCGTCCGCGACGCGCGGAGCATCGAGCGGTTCATCGGCCGCGCGATCGAGTGGAAGAAGCTCGAGGATTTTCCCTACGTGTACTCCGCGTTGTTCGAGGAGCGGGCCCTGGCGGCCGAAAGCGCCGGCAAGCCGGCCGGCCGGCTGCACCGCGGCATGCGGCGCTGAGGAGCGGAGCGCGTCGCGTGGGGGCCGGGTCGCGGATTTTCTGCGTCCTTTGGCGGCGTCGTGCGTCTGCAGGGATGAACCCTCCCATTCCTCCATGAAAACCGACTGCCAAACCCAACCCTGTTCCGGCGCGCGGCCGTGCTGCGCCCCCCGCACCGCGGCGGATCACGCCGCCGAGATTCCGGCCGGCGTCCGCCGCCCGGTCGACTGGACCGACGGGCTGCGCCCCTTCCTCGGCCTCTACATCTTCAAAGGCTGACGCCATCCAACCATGAAGAACCTCGACCCGAACCAGATCAGGGACTACGTCCGCGAGCGCTACGGCGCCATCGCCGACCAGAGCGACGAATCCTGCGGCTGCACCGCCACCGGCTGCTGCGGCGGCGCGAAAGAAAACTACGGCGAAAAACTCGGCTACTCCGCCGCGGACCTCGCCGCCGCGCCGGCCGGGGCCGACCTCGGGCTCGGTTGCGGCAACCCGCTCGCGATCGCGAGCATCAAGCCCGGCGAGACCGTGCTCGATCTCGGCAGCGGCGCGGGCTTCGACTGCTTTCTCGCCGCTCGCCAGCTCGGTGGCACGGGTCAGGTGATCGGCGTCGACATGAC
>JBAIXJ010000153.1:0-9277 GCA_037916645.1 Opitutales bacterium
TCGCCGTCATTTTCCCGCGGGCGGACGCGGCATCCTTGCGGCTCACGCGCCTGCTGGCCGCGCGTGGCCTGCCGTTTGCGGACCTGCTCGCCCCGGTGGCGCCGCCGACGATCGACGAACGCCTGCAACGGGCGCTGCTGGCGTTCCACGCCCAGGGTGCGCGGCTGGAGGATCTGCTCGCGCTGTGGCCGCTGCTGCGGACGCTCAATCTGGTGCGGCAGCCGGTCGGCGAGGTGCGCGGCGCGTGCGAGCGCCTCTTCGACGAGCTGCAGACGCACTCGCTGGCGGCCTGCCGGCCGCGGCTGGCCGCGGGCACGGGGCCCGCCTGGCGCGAACTCCTGCGGGTGGCCGACCTGCTGCTGCCGGCGTGGCCCGAGCAGCTGACCCTCGCGGAGGCCGGCCAGCGGGTCAACGCGCTCTGCGACCGGTTCAATCTGGTGCCGGCGGCCGGCTGGGGCGCGCTGGCGGCACTGGCGGAGCGGGACACGTCGCGGCGGCCGACGCGGGCCATTCTCGCCGCCTTGGCGGCCCTTTTGCCGGGACAGGGGCCGGTGGCGGACGCGCCGGGGCGCGGCGGATTTGCGCCGATCACCCTGACGACGCGGAGGCGCGCGACCGGATTGGCGTGGTCGCATGTCGTCCTGGCCGAGAGCAACGCCGGCGGCTGGCCCGAACGCGCGGAGTCAAGCTGTTGGCTTCCGGATGAGCACCGTCAGGCCCTCGACGCGACCAAGCGTTTCTCCCTTGGCTTGTTCACCGGCGATGATCGCCGCCTGCTGGCGCGGCAGGCGTATGCGGCGATCGCGGGCGACACCCGCGAGCAGGTCGTCTTCACCGCGGCCCTGTTTGAAGAGGAGGAGCCGGAGCTGCGCCTCGCCCCCAACGCGTGGCTGGAGCGCATCCTCCTCGCCCAAGCCGCGCCGGCCGACCGGTCGGGGAATCTGGAGGCGATGTTTGCCGATCTCGTCCGGGCCGCCCCGCGGGCACCGACCGACAACGCCGATGCCGCGGCCGCCGGCTGGGGCGCGATCTGGCGGCGGCGGCGCGACCCGGGCGCGCCGTTCGACGATCACTTTCTGGGCGGTCCGCCCGCGCTGACGCGCCCGAGGCATCTGGCGGCGCGGCTGATCGAGCGCGGAGTGGAGGATCCCGCGGCGCTGTGGTTCGAGGCGGTCCTCGGGGTCCGGCGGGTGGACTGGCGTCCGCTCGTGCGCGCGCGCCGGAAATCCCTCGGACAGATGGCGCACCGCCTCCTTGCACAGGCGATGACCGGCCCGCCCGCGGAAGGAGGTTTCCGGTGCAAGTCCAGCCTGGCCGAGGCCCGGGACCGGCTGGCCGCACACCTTGCGAGCCTGCGGACCCAGTGGCCCCGGGACCGCTATTGGGATTCCTTTCACGCCGAATTGGCGGAGACCGCGCACCGGCTGCTGGAAAAAGTCTATGCGTTGGCAACCGGACCGTTCGTGGCGGTTGAGGCGCCCCTGCCGGACGGCGCGACCATTCCGCTCGGTGGCGGCGAGAAGCTGGCGGTGCGGGGGCGGATGGACCTGGCGTTTCTCGACCGCCCGGCCTGGGCCGCCGCGCGGGTGGACATCGTCGATTTCAAGACCGGGGCGGAGGGCTCGCTCTCCGCCGCTCGCATGGCACGCGGCGAATCGCTGCAACTGGGGATCTATCTGGCGGCGGCCGAATCGCTGGGCGCAGCCGGCGGTCGGGTGTGGATGCTCAAACCTGGCGGGGGGCCCGGCGAGTCCCTCGATATGGGCGAACTGCCGGAGGCGCTGCAGGCGCTCGGGCAACTGGGGCGCCACATCAGCACGGGGTGCTACGGGGCCCTGACGCCGGACCGGACCGAATACACCCACGGCTTCGACTGGCCGCTCGCTTGCACGCCGGTGCCGTACGCCGTTCTCGCGAAGAAATTCGCCCTGACCTTTGGCGTTCCCCCGGGGACGCCGGCGGGAGAATCCCCGGATGCCTGAGCCGCTGAAAGACCAATCCGCGCGCGACCGATTCCGCGACGAATGGGAGCGGAATTTCGCGGTCAGCGCCAACGCCGGCTCGGGCAAGACCACCGCCATCTCGGAACGGCTGGCGGCCCTCGCGCTCGCCCCGGGGTCGGAGGAGCGGCTGCGGAAGACGGCGGTGGTGACTTTCACCAACAAGGCGGCGGCGCAGATCGCCCAGCGGGCGCGCGCCGTGCTGCTCCGCCGGCTGGCCGAACGCCCGGGCGGCGACCTCGCCGCGCTCGATCACCTCGAGCGGGCCTTTTTCGGCACCATCCACAGCTTTTGCCTGTTGCTCGCGCGGCGGCACGGCCAGACGCTTGGCATCCATCTCAACCCCGCGGTGATCACCGACGAGGACGAGGTGTGGTGGGAGGAATTCCTGGAGCAGGATGCCATGCGGTTTGACGTGCTGGCTGCCGCGCAGGTGGAGGCCTTCCTGCGTCATGCGCCGCTGGATTCGATCTTTGATCTCGCCCGCAAGCTCGACGTGGCGTCGGCCCGCCGCTTCCTCCAACGGGTCCCGGCGCCGGAGCCGCCGGAGCCGGCGCCGGCCGTGCTGGCGGAGATCCTCGCCGCGACCACCCGGCGGGGCAAGGGCGCCGAGGCGTTGCGCCGCAACCAGGAGGCGGCCGTCGAGTGGGCGCGGCGGTTCCAAACGGAAAAAACCTACCTGCCGCTGCCCAAGCCCGAGGGACGGGCGGCGGGGATCGAGGACCTGTTTGCGCGGTACTTTGCCCCGCTCAAGGGCTGGCTGGCCGCGGCGGGCGCGGTGATGGCGGCGGAACTCGCGCTCCGCTACCGCGCCTGGCGGTATGACCGCGGTGTGCAGACCTACGCCGACCAGGTCGAAGCGGCGCTGAGCGTCCTGAAGGACAGCGCAACGCTGGAACGCATCCGCGCGGAGCAGTGGCGCGTCGTCCTCGACGAGGCGCAGGACACCGACGCCGAGCAGTTCGCGGTGCTGGTCGAGATCACCCGGCCTCCAGGGGCGCGCATGGGCACCTGGCCCGACGGCGGCGGGCCTGGACCGCGGCCCGGGCATTTCTGTTTCGTCGGCGACGGGCAGCAGGCGATCTATGGCGACCGGGCGGACGTGCGGAATTTCGAGCGCCATCTCGAGGCCCTGGGCGGGGAGCCCGGCGGCGAGCGGCTCACGTTTGACGTGACCTTCCGCACGCCGCATCGCGTGATTGACCTCCTCAACCGCACGCTGCCGGCGGCCTTCAGCGCGGCCCGGGAGCACAACTGCGGCCTGCCACCCGCGGCCGGCGCCGCCGCGCCGTTCTTGCAGGTAGCCTATGATCCTCTGGTCGCCGGGCCTGAAAACGTGGGCGGATTCCTCCGGGTGCTGCCGCTGACGCCGGTCGGGGACGTCGGCGTCAAGGAGCGGCTGGCCGCCGAGGTCCGGCAGGTGGCGGCCGTTTTGCGGGCCCACGGCCCGACCGGCGTCGGGGCGCGGCGATGGGGCGAGATCTGCCTGCTGGCCCCCCGCAACGAATGGCTGGTTACCGCCCGCAAGGAACTGGAGGCGGCGGGATTGAAGGTTGCCCTCCAGATGCGGCGGAACCGGAACGGCGACAATCCGGTTTATGCCTGGGTCTGTGGTCTCCTCGCGGCCGTGTGTGATCCGGCCAACACCTTTGAATGGACGGGGGTGCTGCGCGAGGTGTTCGCGGTCAGCGATGCCGAGCTCGCGGCCACGCTGCGGGCCGAGCACGAGTTTCATTGGGACGAACCGGATCGCCATTCGGAGGCGCTGCGTCCGGGGCTGGTCGCGCTCAAGCCGTTTGTGGAACGCGTGGATCTGGCCGGCGAGCCGCTGGCGCGCTTTGCGGAGGATATCGTGGGCGCCTGCGGCCTGGCCGCGAAAGCGCGGCACGTTGATCCCAGCGGTGCCCTCACCGGCGAATTGGAGCGGCTCCTGGCCCAGGCCGCCGAGCTGGGACTTTCGGGCGCCGGTCCGCGTGAGTGGTCGCGGCACCTGTTGGCCGCGGTCGACGAAGGCCGGCCGGCAGGTAAACCGAGCGACGACGCGCTCAATCTGCTGACCTCGTATTCGGCGAAAGGACTGGAGTGGCCCGTGGTAATCCCCCTCGGCCTGTGGCGGGGCATCGGACGGCCGCCGGAGGAGGGACTCCGGCTGGTGCCGGGAAGGGGCGGGGAGGCAGAAGTGTTCTTTGACCGCGCGAGCCTGCCGGAGGAGACACGGCAGGCGAGGGAACGCGAACGCCTGCGGGGCCTGGTGCGACTGCTCTACGTCACCCTGACCCGACCGCGCCGCGCGCTGGTTCTCCCCTGGGGCGCGGAGTTCGCGCCCATCGATCCGGTCAGCTTCACCGGGCTGTGGGGCGCGACGCTCACAACGATCCCGCGGGTGCCGGTGGCGGAGGAGGAGATGCGAGATTTGCCGCCGCCCCCGCAGGCCGCCGTGCGACCATTCCCGCCGGCGCCGCCGGCCGTGCGCCGGCCGCCCGCGATCCTGCCCGCGCGCGTTTTGCCTCACCAGCTGGCCGTTGAACCTGATCTTGAGCGGGCCCGGAGTCATGAGTCGACGGTCGACGACCCGCCGCGGTCGGCTCCGGGGGATGATCCCATCGAATATGGGCTCTGGTGGCATGAGACCATGGAGTTGCTCCCATGGAGTGGCAGCGACGCGGTGGTCGACGCTTATTTCGCGGCCGCCCAGGCACGTGCGCGGATGGTGACGATGGGATCGCGGGCGGAGGCGGAAATCGCGGCGCTGCGCGCGGGCGAATTTTTCCGTCAATTGCGGGCGACCCCGGCCCAGCGACTGACGGAGGTCTCCGTTTTCGCCCCCTTGCGACCGGAAGTCTGGATCGACGGGGTGGTCGATCTGATTGTCTTCGAGGAAGACGCGCGGACGGTGCGAGTGGTGGACTGGAAGACGAACCGGCCGCGACGCGGCGAGACCGGGCAGATGCTGCTGGCCCGTTTGTGTCGGGACTATCAGCCGCAGCTAGAGGCGTATGGTTCGTGCCTGGCCGCGTTCTTTCCAAAGTGCGCCGTCACGCTCGAAATCTATTCGAGCGCGGCCGGCGCCGCGCGGGCATGGCCGCAAACCTAGATTCTGCTTTACAGAGCGGGAAAAGCGACGCACGTTCCGGCTTCTTTCCACTCCGGCCAATCCCATGGGGAATCTGAAAAAGAAGCGTCGCCTGAAGATGAACAAGCACAAGCGCCGTAAGCGCTTGAAGGCTCATCGCCACAAGAAGCGCACGTGGCAGAAATAGACGCGGGCGCGCGATCAATTCGATCGGGCAACCGAGGCCGGCCGTCTTGAGACGGCTGGGGCGCGAGGGATTCGCCTGGCCCGATGCCGAAAGACGCATCCCGCGATTGGCGGTCTCCGTTCGGCCGCACGAGCTCGTGCCAAGATTCGGCGCGGGGCCGAGCCACGCGACAATGCTCGCGGGAGCGCGAAGATCCACTGCGCGCGCGAGGCTGAGTCCGAACGCAGATCCGAGTGGCGCGGGGCGCAAAGCGCGGTGTCGATAATGTCAGTTCGCTTGCAGAAAGAGCGGATTAAGAAAAGGTAAATGGCGTTCAGCCGGGAATTAAGGGGCTTTTTTGGTCTTGTCATAGGGCGGTCTGCCTGCAAAAAACCGTGTCCTTGACGTAGCTTCGTCAGAAGGTCCTTCCGGGGATGCAATCTTGATGTCGACCCGTCGGCGGTTACATCCGGTCAATTCCCCCCAACACCTCTACCTCTAATCCCGGCGCCCCGCATGTTTGCGTTCTCAAAAAAAACGAACGGGTTTTTTGTGGAGCTCAACGAGCAGACGGCGTTGATGGCTCGGACCTCGTCGCCGGAGGCGCCCCTGGTGGTGGAGGAGTTGAAGGAAGCCGCGGGCACGGATGACGCCGCGGTGCAGCGGGTGGCCAAGGAGTTGGCGGGCAAGAGCAGCAGCGGTTACATGCACGCGAATTGCGGCGTTTATCCACCGCGCCGGGTGGTGCGCCGTGTCACGCTGGATCTCAAGCGCGTCAAGGATCCGGGGTATTTCGCCGAGGTCTGCACGCAGCAGCTGCGCATTGAGCCGGACAAGTGTACGCTCACGGTGCTCCATTCGAATGACGGCACCGACTACGACGTGGGGAAGGTGACGACGCAGAAGGAGGTTGTGTTTGTCGGCGGACCGCGCGACGAACTGCTGGCGGTCCAGGACCGGCTGCTGAGCCTGGGCGTTTTTCCGGAGCGTCTGGAGTTGGCGACGGTTGCGCTGATTGGCGGATTGGCCAACTACCATGCGTTTGCCCAGCTGAAGACGCCCACCCTGGTGCTGGAGATGGAGGGAGACAACACGCAGTCGTTCATCGTGACGGCGGGCGGCCTCGATGTGAGCCGATCGATCCCCCAGGGGCTCGAGGCGATGATCCCGGTGGTGCAAAAGGAGCTGAATTTGAAGGACGAGGAGTCCGCCAGGAAGCTGTTTTATTCAAACACCTTTGATTTCACCAACATGGGCGGGCTGCTGATCAAGAAATTGATGAAGGAGCTGCAGTCCCTGATCGGCTTCTACGAGGTGCAGACCGGCCAGTCGATCGGACAGGTTTTGTGCACGCGGCTGCCGGGCAAGCTCGCGTGGCTGGCAAATGCCGTGGCGAAAGAGCTCGGCGTGGGGGTGCTGCAACTCGACCTTGTGAACTGGCTGAAAGCGCGGGAAATCACCTTTGCCTCCTCGGTACCGCCGACGGACGTCGACGCCCGGTGGTTGGGCCTTTTCAGCCTGATGGTCTACCACGATGCTGTCGCTGCTCCAAAAAAGTGACCAGTCGGCGGGGTCGTTGGCCCCGGCCTGGCATCCGAATTTCCGCGACCACGAGCGGTTGCCGGACACCAAGGTTGTCCGGACGCAGTTCTTTGTGAACTTCGTGGCCATCGCGGTGGCCGCATGCCTGCTGCTGTACTTCAGCTACCAGGAGTATCGGATCAACAGCCTTGGCCACCAGGTTGCCGACTGGCAGGCGCAGATCGACACCAATCGGAAGTCCAGCGAGCAAACCGTGGCCCTGGCCAAGAAGTTCGCCGACGAGGAGAAGAAGATCGACGAGCTCAACGGCTTCTTGAAGCAGCGTCTGGTGCTGTCCCAGTTCCTGCAGCACCTCGGAAATTCCATGCCGCCGAATCTGGCCTTTGACATTGTGGATGTCCGCGACACCGGGGTTGATCTCCGCGGCATCGCGGCCGGGACCCCGGATGAGGCGAGCGGGCATACCTCGGCTTACGTCGAACAGTTGAAACAGGACAAGGCTCTCAACGCGATTTTCGAGGATGTGGTGCTCAACCGGCTCGAGCGCGATCAGGCCAACGGGCGGCTGACATTTGACGTTTTCCTTCGGTTCAAGGGCGCGGGCACCAAGAAATAGCCATGGCCATCGATATCCAAGACTTGGTGGTGCTTTGGAAGAAACGGCCTGTCGCCATCGGCTGCGGTGTGTTGAGCCTGGTGTTGCTGGCGGGTTCCTACCTGCGGAGTAGCCGGGTGGGCGAACTGGGAGACCTGTTGAAGCAGAAGGAGGAGGAGGGGCAGAAGATTCTGGACAACATCGGCAACGGTTCGGGCCTGGCGAAACAATACGAGTCGCTAACCGCCACCACCAAGGATCTGGAGTCAAGATTGGTGCGCAGCAGCGAACGGGCGCGCAACCAACAGTACTTCTACCGGATCGAATCCGATACCGGCGTCAAAGAGGTCAACCTGCAGCCTGTCCAGGCAGGCGCGACGGCGCAGAAGGGCCCGAAGACTCTTTACACCGGCGTCGGCTACACGATTTCCGTCAAGGGCGACTTCCGCCAGATTCTCGATTTTCTGGGCCACCTCGAGAACGGGCAGCATTTCTTCCGACTTTCATCGGCGACGGTGTCACGGGAGGGACAGCGGGGTGGGCCGGACGCGTCCAACGCCATCACGCTGACGCTCAATCTTGAACTGCTGGGGCTGCCATGAGAATCAACCGCCTCATTTCCGGCGTTGTCGTCGGCTTCGGCCTGAGCGTGCTGTGCTTCGGCCAGGGGGCGGTGTCGACGCCTGCCAAGCGCCAAAGCACGCTGGAGTTGGCCAGCCGTCTGCTCGCTTCTCCCGCGAGTAGCGCGACGACGCTGCCAGCCGATCTGGTCGATCCGTTCAATCCTCCGGGTTTCGGCACGGCGCCTGCGAGCGGAATCCGGCCCACCGGTGTGACCCACGCCAAGGCGTCGGACGCGGAAATTTTGGAGCAAATCGCCTCGCGCATCACCCCGTCGGGCATGGTGCTGTTCAACGGTGAGCCCATACTTCTCTTCCGTGAAAAAAGACTCAAAGTCGGTGATAATCTGACAATTACCTTTGAAGGCACTGACTATGTGGTTGTCATTTCGGCGATCGAACAAAACTCCTTCAAGATCCGCCTGAACCGCGAAGAAATTACCCGGCCCATCATCAAACCAGGAAAAGCCCCATGAGAACTCGCTCGTTCCTAATCGCACTCCTCCTGTCTGCCCCGGCTGGCCTCGTTTGGAGCCAGGGAACCCCGGCCGCTCCGGCGGCCACCACGCCCGCCGCCACTCCCGCCGCCCCGGCGGCCGAAAAACCTGCCGATACCGGCGTCACCATTCAAGGGACCGAGCCCACCGGTGCGGGGGTCAGCCGCAACCGCGATACGTTGTCCGTGGATTTTCCCGATGAGGATATCCGGACGATCCTGCGAAACGTCGCCGATCTTTTTGAGTTGAACCTGGTCATTCCCGACACGCTTCAGGGGAAGACCTCCATCAAGCTGCACAATGTGACTTGGCGCCAGATCTTCTCGGTCATCCTCACGCCGGTCGGCTACACCTACATCGAGGACGGCAGCATCATCAAGATTGTGAGCCTGGAGAGCCTCGCCCAGGAGCCCGTCAACACCGAGGTGTTCATGCTCAACTACGCGCGGGCGGCTGACATTCAGCCGGTGATCTCGTCGCTGGTGGACACCACGGCGGGGGGCAAACTGGTGGTCGATGCCCGCAGCAATTCCCTGATCATTACCGAACGGCCGTCGAAGATGAACAAGATCCGGCCGATCATCGAGCAGCTCGACAAGGCGACCGACCAGGTGATGATCGAGTCGAAGTTCGTCGAGGTGACCAGTACCGACGTCAAGAACATCGGCGTCAACTGGAGTTCACTGAGCGGGTGGAATCTCAACGCCACGAGCGTGTCGAAGGCCTACACGGGCAACAACGGCCGGACGGAGACGGAATCCTACTCGAACGTCAACAATGCCCA